>JACDDS010000013.1 GCA_013816805.1 Chitinophagales bacterium
TTAACCCGAGTGCCAATGCAGGTACGATCAGTGGTGCCTCTTCAGTATGTGTGGGAACAACGACTACCTTAACCAGTAACGGGGACGGCGGCGGGACATGGACCAGTGACAACACTGCCGTGGCTACTGTAGATGCAAACGGTGTAGTAATCGGAGTGGCTGCAGGAAACGCTACAATAACCTATAGTGTAACCAATACGTGCGGAACAGCTTCTGCAACAAAATCAGTAACCGTTAATCCGAATGCAAATGCAGGTACCATCAGCGGTCCCGGATCAGTCTGTACCGGATCAACAACCACCTTAACCAGTAGCGGTGATGCCGGCGGAACATGGACCAGTAACAATACTTCTGCAGCTACTGTGGATGCAAACGGTGTGGTAACCGGAGTAACTGCCGGAACTGCTACCATTACCTATAGCGTAACCAATACCTGCGGAACGGCTACAGCGACCAAGTCTGTAAATGTTAAACCGAATGCTAATGCAGGGACTGTGAATGGAATTACTCCACTTTGCCCCGGCCAGATAACCCAATATAGTAGTAATGGTGATGCCGGTGGAAGCTGGACCAGCAGCAACAGCAATGTGGCTACCGTAGAAGCAAATGGAATGGTAACAGGGGTAGGATCAGGCAGTGCAATTATTACCTACAGCGTAACCAATTCCTGCGGAACGGTCACTGCAACACAATCCGTAACGGTTAACCCAAGTGCTTATGCAGGAACCATAAGCGGAAAATCATCAATATGTGAAGGTGATACTATTACGCTGTCATCTACTGGCGATGCAGGTGGGACATGGAGCAGCGACAATACCAGTGTGGCTAAAGTAAAGGCAAACACCGGAGTGGTAACAGGAGTAAATCCAGGCAGTGCTACCATTTCATATAATGTAACCAATTCCTGCGGAACGGCCACTGCTACTGAGGCAGTAACCGTTTCCCCAAATGCCAATGCAGGTACCATCAGCGGTGCTTCTTCTGTTTGCCTTGGAACAACGATCGCCTTAATCAGCAGCGGTGATGCAGGCGGAACATGGACCAGTAGCAATACCTCTACAGCTACTGTGGATGCAAACGGTGTAGTAACCGGGGTAACTGCCGGAACTGCCACCATTACCTATAGCGTTACCAATACATGCGGAACAGCTTCTGCAACGAAATCAGTAACCGTTAATCCGAGTGCCAATGCAGGCACGATCAGCGGTGCAGGATCAGTTTGCCCTGGAACAACGACTACCTTAACCAGCAGCGGTGATGCCGGCGGAACCTGGAGCAGCGATAATATAGCTGTTGCAACGGTAGATGCGAACGGCATAGTGACCGGTATAAGTGGTGGTAACGCTACCATTAGCTATAGTGTAAGTAGCAGCTGTGGAACAGCGAGCGCTACCGAATCAGTAACGGTATTCCCCAATGCCAATGCAGGCACCATCAGTGGCGCCGGATCAGTATGTGCCGGAACAACAACCGCGTTAAGCAGCAGCGGTGATGCAGGCGGAACCTGGACAAGTAGTAATACAAATACAGCTACGGTGGATGCAAATGGAGTTGTGACTGGTGTAAATGCAGGCAATGCAACCATCACTTATAGCGTGACCAATTCCTGCGGAACGGCAACTGCGACCAAGTCGGTAACCGTTAAACCAAATGCCAATGCAGGTACTATCAGCGGGGCTTCTTCAGTTTGTACCGGAACTACTACCACACTTACCAGCAATGGAGATGGCGGAGGAACCTGGAGCAGTGACAACACAGCCGTGGCTACGGTAGATGCAAACGGCGTGGTAACCGGTGTGAGTTCAGGTAGCACAACGATTACCTATAGCGTCACCAATATGTGCGGAACGGCAAGTGCAACAAAGCCGGTCAATGTTGGCGCAACTGTGAACTATTATGCTGATTCCGATGTGGATGGCTTTGGAGATCCAAATGTTTCTCAGAATTCCTGTACGCAACCTGCAGGATATGTTACAGACAATACAGACTGTAACGATAACGATGCATCTGTGCACGCTCCCCAAATCTTCTATGTAGATAATGACCTGGATGGATTTGGATCTACCACTTCTGCACTTATCTGTTCTAATACACCAACAGCTGGTTATTCTGCGAATAACAGCGATTGTAATGATAATGATGCTTCCATTCATGCACCTCAATCCTACTATACGGACTCTGACTTAGATGGATTTGGATCAACCACAGTAGCTTTTGCCTGTGCTTCCACTCCACCATCAGGTTATTCCACTAATAATACGGATTGCAACGATAATGACGCTTCCGTCAGTTCGTCTCTGTCTTATTACCTCGATAGTGACCTGGATGGTTTTGGTGCCGGATCTGTAGTGATGCTTTGCGCTTCAACTGCACCGACAGGTTATTCTAAAAAGAATACAGATTGTAATGATAATGATGCCAGCGTCCATACGCAACAATCATTCTATGTAGATAATGACCTGGATACCTATGGTTCAACAACAAGTGCTTTGGTGTGTGCATCTGCGCCTCCATCCGGTTATTCCTCTAACAATACTGATTGTAACGATAATGATGGATCGGTAAATGCTCCCCAGCAGTATTATGTAGATACTGACCATGACGGTTATGGATCTACTACTACAGCAATGGTTTGTGCTTCTACTCCTCCAACCGGTTATTCATCAGATAATACAGACTGTAACGATGCCAATGCCAGTACACATCCAAATGCTCCTGAGCAATGTAATGGTATCGATGACAACTGTAATGGACAAGTCGATGAGAATGTGACTACCATTACTTTTTATCAGGATTTAGATAATGATGGATATGGAAATATAAATGTGACTTCTATCTCCTGTTTACAACCTGCTGGTTACGTACTGGATAACACTGATTGTAATGATAATGACGCAACCGTTCATAGCCCACAGACTTATTATGCAGATAATGATCAGGACGGATACGGTGCAGGGTTTGCTTCATCGTTGTGCTTTTCCACAGCACCTTCGGGCTATTCCACAAACAATACCGATTGCGACGATAATAATGCAACAGTTAATGCAACGCAATCTTACTACGTAGACATGGATCTGGATGGATTTGGATCTACTACTTCAGCGTTTCAATGTGCATCATCCCCGCCAGTTGGCTATTCCAATGATAATACTGACTGTAATGATAATGACGCTTCGGTACATACCGCACAGCCCTACTATACGGATACAGATCAGGATACTTATGGAGCAGGTTCGGTAGTTTCGCTATGCTCCTCAACGGCACCGACAGGTTATTCAACTAATAATACAGATTGTAATGACAATGATGTGTCCGTACATACACAGCAATCTTATTTCGTGGATGCAGATCTGGATGGTTTTGGTTCAACGAATACCTCACTTGTCTGTGCTTCTGCTCCTCCTTCCGGCTACTCCAATGATAATACGGATTGTGATGATGCGGATGCTTCCAGGCATTCAGGTTTCCCATTCTATGCTGACACGGACGGTGATGGTTACGGAACTGGATCTCCGCTAACTGTTTGTGCAGCAAACGGCACTACACCTCCTAATGGTTATTCAAATAACAATACGGATTGTAATCCGGGCGACAATACGAAATGGCAGAGCGCTTCCTTGTTCATTGATGCCGATGGTGATGGATATGATGCTGGCAGCTCCACAGTTTGTTACGGAGCAACCGTTCCAGCAGGATATTCCGCTACCACTTCGGGAACTGACTGTAACGATGCAGACAATACCAAATGGCAAAGTGCATCCCTGTATATTGATGCAGATGCTGACGGTTATGATGGAGGAAGCTCTACAGTCTGTTACGGAGCAACCATTCCTTCGGGATATTCTGCCACCACTGCGGGATCAGACTGTAATGACAATAATGCAACAGTGCATACCTCGCAGCCGTACTATGTAGATAACGACCACGATAGTTATGGTGCCGGCCCTCTTGTAATGCTCTGTGCTTCTTCGGCACCTTCAGGATATTCCGCTCTCAATACGGATTGTGATGATTCGCGCTCTGATGCTTATCCCGGAGCACCTGAACAGTGCAACGGTCTGGATGACAATTGTAACGGACAGGTTGATGATGGAGTAACAGTAATCACTTTTTATGTTGATGCCGATCAGGATGGCTTTGGCTCTTCAACAGATCCAGGCATTTCATCATGCAGCAATCCTGGAGGGTATTCCACCAATAATACAGATTGTAATGATGCAGATGCAAATGAATATCCCGGACAAACCTGGTACACAGATGCCGATAATGACGGGTACGGGTCTGGTTCCACAACCGTTCAGTGTTCACGTCCTGTAAATGGACACATAGCCGGCGAGCTAATAAGTACTTCCGGTGACTGTAACGATGGAGTTTCGGCAGTGAACCCCGGCGCAACGGAGGTCTGCAATGGTATTGACGATAATTGCAACAGCCAGGTGGACGAGGGATGCTCTTCGTTTATTTACTACAGGGATGCAGACAATGATACTTACGGTGATCCTGGTAATTCAATCACCAGTAATAATTCTACGCCGCCTTCCGGATATGTAGCAAATAGCGGAGATTGCAATGATTCTAATGCCGCTATAAACCCCGGAGCTACGGATGTATGCAATGGAATTGATGATAACTGCAACGGCCAGGTTGATGAAAATGCAATTGTTGCTACCGTGAACCCGACCAGTGTTACCTTCTGCAATGGTCAAAGCGCAGTGCTTACTGCAAACAGTGGTGCAGGACTTACGTATCAATGGTACAAAGGTCAGAATCCATTGGGCGGACAAACCAATGCTACCCTTACGATCACAAAGCATGGTAATTATTATGTGACAGAATCTAATGGTATCTGCACAGCTACATCAGCAACTGTAGTGGCAGTTAGAAACCCGGTGCATGCCGCGCAGATAACTGTGATCGGAAGTCTTGATATCTGCTCTTCCGGAAAAGTAACATTACGCGCCAGCGGTGGAACTTCTTTGACCTATCAATGGCTGAAAGGCTCAGTACCCATTTCAGGTGCAACCAAGCGTAACCTCACCGTTACTGCAACCGGTACCTATTCGGTAGTGGTTACTAATGAATACGGATGTCCGAACACTTCGGCACCAGTTACCGTAACTTCATGCAGAGAGCAGGATAGCCCAGTACCGCTCACTTCAAGTTCATTAAGCATCTACCCAAATCCAACGGATGGACACTTTATCATTGATCTTGAACTGAATGATAAACTGGATGGAGAGGTATTAGTGGAAATATTTAATGCGCTCGGTCAAATCATTTATGCTGATAAAGTGGGTATGACGGATGGCTCCTTAAAACAGGAGGTGAAACTGGATGGTGCAAACCCTGCAGGAATGTATTTTGTAAGAGTAATAGCAGATGACAAATTGTACAACGGACAGATCATCTATCAGAAATAGATTTTAGACGGGTAATGAAAAAGCTCCCGGTTCACGGGAGCTTTTTCATTTATCCTCACCTTTGTTCCATCTTACTCCTGAGTTACTTTTTTTGCCAGTATGTGCCCTTATTGAAACTGAATAAAGAAAAAAATTTTTTATTTCGAATATATATTTACATATTTATTATCCATTCCAAAAATAATCCACCGCCATGAGCACCTTTTACAATTTTATGCTAAGCCACTGTTTAAAAAAGGCAAAGCGCACCGTTCTCATCGGAATTTCTTTTATTTCGACTCTGTCTATCGTTAACGCTCAGCCCTGTTTGTACGGAACGCCTCAGGTTACCTGTAACCTCGCAGCACCAACAAAAGAAGGCAGCAGCATCACCTGCAATATTGTAACCTCGGGTAATATTTTCAGGGTGAACGGAATGGTGGCTGGCGCTACTTATAGAGTTTCCAATTGCGGAAGCGGCTTTGACACCCAGATATCAATATTTCCAAAAGGCGGAGGCACTTCCCAGGCGTATAATGATGACAATGGCATCGCTTGTTCGGGTACTGCAGCGTCAATGGATTTCGTGCCGGTAATCACCGGAACGTACGACCTAAAGCTTACTAAATGGAATTGCCTTACGGATGGAATACCCGGAGCTCTTACGGTAACTCTGGAGCCACCTGCAAATCCCTGTAACGATGTGGTTAAAATACCGGACTGTGGCATTTCCACAGGTCTAACGATCTTAAGCGGAAATGGCATTTACGATATACCCGTTACCACTTGCGGATTCAGCACGCCGGGTAAAGAAAATATTTTTTCATTTACTGCGGCCACTACGGGAAATTATTCCTTAGATGTTAATTCCATTGAATCGGATGGAGGATATATTGATTTCATGTACAAAGATGCCGCCATCGGTTGTAATGAAAGTGGCTGGTATTGCATCGGAGACCTCAACACTCCTGGAAATGTGGGTACTATCTCTATGACCGGGGGGACAAAATATTATATTTTACTGGATCCTGAATTTACTGCAGGAGCTACCTGCTCATTCACGATCAGCTGCTCCGCTTCAAAATTTGACCCATGCTCTGATATAGGTTTCATTTCTTCCTGCAATGAAATGGTTACAGCAACCATACCGGAAGGAACAGGTATCTATAATACCACGTCTGCCTCTTGCTCAGCTGCGACACCGGGAAAGGAGCAAATATTCTCCTTTAGTCCTGCTGTATCCGGCAATTATTCGATTAATACATCTGGTGTTTCAGGCGGATATTTCGATTTTTTATATAAGGAGGCAACGGTATGCTCTGACAGCAACTGGATCTGCATTGGAGCAACAGATACTGCAGGAAGATTCGGTCCTCTGACTATGATTGCAAATACAATTTATTACATCCTTCTTGACCCTGAGTTTACCTCTGGCGGATCGTGCACATTCAGCATTCCCTGTTTGGGTCAGACGGTAATCAATGATAATGTCTGCAATCCTATTATGCTGCAGGAAGGAAATAACGGGCCTTATTCAAACGAAGGAGCCTCCGTAGAATTAAACGAACCAGCTCCTCCGGACAGTGGCTGTAATGTTCTTACCGGGTGGTGCGATTCCGTTTTGGAGCATACCATATGGTTCACCTTTACAGCGCCTTCATCGGGAAGGATAAGTCTTTCATCTGCTGGATTCGACACCCAACTGGCTATCTGGCAAGCCGGCGATTGCAGTGATTTCTCCTCATTTTCATTAATCGCTGCAAATGATAATGACAGCCTATCAGGAAATTCGCTTCTTAATCCGGTGAATTGCCTGGTGCCCGGGCGTGAATACTATGTTCAATTGGATGGCAAAAATGGGGATACCGGTGATGCGATTATTGGGCTTCAGTATCTGAATTCACCTGATGCAGGCTTTTCCGGACTTTTACCGGCATATTGCAGCATTGATTCTCCTTCCTTATTAGTGCCTGTAACTCCCGGAGGTATATTCAGTGGGCCAGGTATTGAAAATAATTTATTCAAACCAGCTCTTGCAAGTGCCGGAATCGATACTATCACGTACTCACTTAATTCCTGCTATAGTTCTTTTCAAACAACGCTCCTTAACGTTGCAGGAATTTGGTATAAAGACAATGATAATGATGGATATGGAAATCCGTCTATTTTCACTGAGTCATGCAACCGGCCTTTGAATTTTGTTTCCAATGATTCAGATTGCAATGATAATAACGGTGCAGTACACCCCGGAGCTATTGATAGCTGTACGAATAACATAGACGATAACTGTGATGGTGTTACCGATAACGGATCCCAATTCACTTTTTATTCTGATGCCGATCAGGACGGCTATGGAAACAGTAGTGATACCATTCATTCCTGTGTGCCTTCACCTGGTTATGTAAATGTGGCCGGCGACTGCGATGATGGTAATCCAGAAATAAATCCAGCTGCTCTGGAAGCGTGTAATGGTATTGACGATAACTGCAATGGCGAAACCGACGAGGGGATAACTCTTGTATTTTATGCAGATTCGGATGGGGACGGGTATGGAAAGGGTACCTCATCAATACAGGGATGTATTGCACCCGAAGGATATGTGAGCGACAGCACGGATTGCAATGACAATGATTCAACAGCACATGCATTACAATTTTTTTATGCTGACCGTGATCATGATGGATTTGGAGGTGGCATAGGTCTCTCTGCATGTAAAGGAACTGCACCTACGGGTTTTACCACAGTGAATGGTGATTGCAACGACCGTTACAAAACGATTAATCCAAATGCTTTAGAACTCTGTAATGGAATTGATGATAACTGCAATGGAATTATAGACGACAGCAGTCAGAAAACATATTATATAGATAAAGACAGCGATCAGTTCGGAGATCCCGATTCATCGATTCTTAGCTGCACGCCACAATCAGGTTATGCTGAGGTGGCAGGTGATTGTAATGATGGTGATGCTGGCATTAATCCTGATGCCGCTGAAACCTGCAATGGCATTGATGATAACTGCAATGGAACTATTGATGACAACAGTCAAAAGGTTTATTACCAGGATATGGATAGCGATAGCTACGGAAATTCTGATTCATCATTTTTTGGCTGCACACCTCCGGCGGGTTATACTGAAGCATCAGGTGATTGCAATGACAACAACCCTGAAATGAACCCCGGAGTATCTGAAACATGCAATGGTTTGGACGATAACTGTAACGGAATTACCGATGACAATGCGCTAAGTGCAACCATCACAGCACTTGGGCCTACCGATTTTTGCGCCCAGGGCTCGGTTGTCTTAAAGGCATCCCCTGCTGACTCCAGCTATACTTATTTATGGATCAGGGACAGTGTTATTCTTTCTTCGCATACCCGCGATTCTACCACAGCTAAACGTTCCGGAATGTATTCCGTAATTATCTCTGACAGTAACTGTACCGATACGTCCGGCATTATTACAGTAAATGAGATTCCAAAACCGGTGGTGTCCATTATGCCCTCCGGAACCCTTACGATCTGCCCAGGTATACCGGTTACATTAAGTGCTCTGACAGATGAAGCAGTAGCGTATCAGTGGAAAAAAGGAGGTACCGATATTGCCGGAGCTATTGATAGTGTTTATATCGTTCCTGAAGATAGTACCGGTAAATTTAAAGTGAGTATAACCACTTCAGAAGGATGCCACAATTCCAGCGACTTCACGATTATCAGTCGGCTTGAAGGTCCTAAAAAAGCCGAGATTACTGTATTAAACGGTGGAAACCTCGATCTTTGCAGTGGTAATGTTCGCCTTCAATCTAATGGAAGCAGCAGCCTTGTGTATCAATGGTATAAGAACGATATTTTGCTTGCAGGCGCAACGGGGAGGAGTCTTTATCCTAAAAAACCGGGAGATTATAAAGTGCAGGTGACTTTAAAATCCGACAGCTGCAGCAGGTTTTCAGCGCCGGTTACGGTTACTTCTTCGTGCAGGCTTTCTGATGGTATAGATGATAATATTTTAGGCTTAAGTATATTTCCCAACCCTGCTGATAATAAATTCACTATCAATCTACGCGAGCAAGGTGCTACTGACAGACCTGCAATCATGCAGATGATTAACACGCTTGGGCAGGTGATTTACACCAGGACAGAAATGATTGTAAAAGGTAAATTAATCACTGAAATAAACTTAGAACCTACATTATCTTCCAATACTTACCTTGTTAAGATAATCACGGCTGAAAAGGTGTATACAGAGCAATTAATAATTCAGCATTAATAAGGTTCAAACAATGTTTTGTAAATTCATATCAATTTATAAATCAGCTTAATCAATGAAACAGTTTCTAATTTTTGTTCTTGTAGCATGGAGCGGCAGCGTTGCAGCACAATCCGGCGCGGTAATAAGCAAAGTTCGTTTTTGCGGTACCGAGTATGCAGTTCCTGCAGGCTGCACTGCCCAATCAGAATATGAGGTACGGTGCAGTTCTTATGCCATTCAATGGATACCTACCTTGGAAAAAGCTTCTGTTTCTTTATCTGAAAAGCTGATTGCGAATACGGAGCAGCAGCAGGATCCATCCAAACGTTCCCTATACGAAAAAAAGCAGGTGAAAGTGCTTCTGGCAAATCAACCTGCTACTGCATGTTACCGGATAAATTATATGGGTCGGGATGGTAAGATGACCCATAAGCTAATAGCTTATGGCATTGTTTCCGGGCAATCAGTATGTGTGATACTTAGTTCTGAAAATGAATTAGATACTAATTCTGACATTCCCTCCTTCGCGGGAAAAATTATTCAATTTGTAACTTAAACACCGGATCGCCGAATCAAGGTCTTGCACCCAGCTGTTTCAATACCCGGTAATGTGATTGTATCGCCCCGATAAAAGTAGGATGATAATTATACGGAATCTCATAGGTTTCTGCTGTTTGCTGAACAATTTTACTAATAGCAGGATAATGGATACTGCAAATCCTTGGAAAAAGGTGGTGCTCTATCTGGAAGTTTAGTCCGCCTACATACCAATTTATTATTTTGTTCTTCATAGCAAAATTGCTCGTAGTCTTCATCTGGTGAACAGCCCAGGTGTCTTTAATCTCTTCAGTGTCGTGATGATGATGCTCTGTGCCTTCTACCGTATGAGCCAGTTGAAATACAACCCCAAGTATTATTCCGGCAGTCATGTGCATGGTTAAAAAACCTATTAAAAACTGCCACCAGGTTACGTCAAGAACAAGCAAAGGAATTACAATCATATAGGCATAACAAATCACTTTAAAAATGATAAGCAACACAATTTCAGAAGAAGGATGCTTCTTATTTGTATATGGGCCTATTTTCTTCTGCATTAATTTTTTGAAATCCTTTAACAGAACCCAAAAAATAGTTGCAAATCCATATGCAAGAAATCCAATTATATGCTGAATGCGATGAATGGGTCTATGACGGGCGTGCTTCGAAAGGCGAATAAATGGTGCCACCTCGAGATCTTCATCTATTTCATAAATGTTGGTGTAGGTATGATGGATAATATTGTGTGTAATGCTCCACACATAACGATTTCCGCCAATTAAGTTCATCACCAGTCCTAAGACATAATTTACGTTTTTGTTCTTTGAATAGGCACCATGAACAGCATCATGCGCAACTGAAAATCCAAGACCTGCGAGGCCCATTCCCATCACAAGGCACAATGCCCACATTCCCAGAAGAGGCAATTTCCCGGAAATGATTAAGCCATAGGCTCCAAATGTTACGAGTAATAATATAACGGTTTTAAAAACCATTGCTGCATTGGCATTTTCAGACAAATTACGTTCTGCAAAATACCGGCTTACCCTAAGCTTTAGCTCCTGGTGAAAATTACCAGTAGTTTTTTCTTTACTGAAATAAATTTTAGCAGTTGTCAAGTAAGTATGATGTGGTATTTAAGCTTGTTAAATTTCAATAATGTAATATAATATAAGCGTATTCGCAATATACAATAAAACCCGGATCTAAGCTGGAGTATGTATAAACACCTTTTAATCAAAAAGGTTACAACTTTTAACCCAGGATTCTAACTGTCTACCATTGAAGTCGATATCTGCATGATGAGCAAACAACGTCTTTTACAGTGTTTATTGTCCTGAACGTTGCCATTACTGCCCTAATTGATAGCGGGAAATTTTAGTAATGGAATCTAACATTAATCTTCGCCTGGAATAATCCTTTTCCTTTCTGAAATCCGAAAATAATCTCCATGACATTGCTACTGTATTGTCATCTAAATTCCAGATGCCTTCTTCTGTACCTCTATCTAAAACAGGCGAATACCATACTTCAAACTTCATCAAATCTCCATGGTGAATAAAAAAGACGGTTAGTTTCAATGTTATAATACCTCAATAACAAGATAGTTTTTTGCTTTGTTAATTTTAAAGATTATCGTTAATGATAGTTTATAAATCATGTTCAAATCATTATTATACCTTCACCGGTTTTTCCATTTAGCTGAACTCATCTCGAATTTTATTTCTACCTTTCCATAGTTACCAACTGCATCCCAACCACTTATCCGGTAAAAGAGTTCAGCCCTGGATCCCGGAGCAGTGCTTAGCCATACATTCTGATCAGTGTGACTAAAATACCAATCCAGCATCAGTTCTTGCAACCTTTTTCCAATTCCCAATTTTTCAAATTCCGGAAGCACAAACAGGGCCCAGATATTATGGTTAACCAGGTCCACTATTGAAAAGCCAGCGATAGTATTATTTACTTCGCAAAGCCAGCCTTTCCCACGGCTAGTCAAATAATCCTTATAATCCTTTTCCTTTATTAAACCGGGGTCAGACAATACATTTTCATGGACAGACAGCCTCACCAACATAAGGTGCTTTATGTCTTCAATCTGAGCTTCCCTGAATATCATTAATTCTTCGGAGTTATCAATCCTGATGGCGACTGCAGCCACAAATGCAATGTAAAGGTGTCAAAAACTAAATTTAATGATCGGACGACCGAAGTGAATAGTAAATAGTTTCCTGATGCATCTCAGATCCATCCTCCCCCTTAAGAACGCGTGTAAACTTTTTTCTTTCCAGTACTTGAATTGATTTAACATTGTCCGGATGGAGCACAGCATCTATCATCTCAAGCTGCATCTCTTTAAACCCATATGCTATAACGCTGCCCATAGATTCCTGCATGAGTCCCTTGCCCTGAAATTCGGGATGCAGTACATAACCAATTTCAGCTTTAGAATCTTCTAAAGATAAATTCCATAAACAAATTGTGCCGATTAACCTGCCGTTATTTTTTAAAGTGATTCCCCAGTAAATACATTCATTATTTGCAATTCCATTATTTATTTTAACGATAAATCTTATAGCATCTTCCAAATTATTTGCCTTTGCTATATCCAGATATTTTAAAATTCTTTCATCAGAACGAAGGACCAGAATTGCATGCTGATCACTCCCTTTAAGTTTTCTTAAGAGCAGTCTTTCGGAAGTAATCACTGGAAACGGTTCAAAATTCAGCTTCACTAGCTATATCCTAAATTGAAATTGTAGATTACTATTTATTGAATCCGGTTGTACCTATAACCAAACATGATAGTAAATGCCATCAAGGATTAATCAGCCTTTGACAATCTGCCCTTTAACTGAAAGGGAGTATAAAAAGTTATATCGTCATTTCTCCTGTTGAAGTAATACAGGGAAGCATCTTGTTCATTACGGTGAAGTACATACTCATCATCCGAAAGATAAGACAGCAGGGCCTCATAATTAAGATTGTAAACGATATCTGCATTTGCCCCTGATTCATCAACAGCAACCCTGTCCTTTAATTTTTTTCCGCTCTTAACTGCAAAAATTCTTACTTTCTTTTTACGCCCTTTATTTTTTTCATTTTCCTGAAGTGTTTTTTCTATCTTCTTAAACTCTAGGGTATTTCTTCTGATAAGCATAAAAGCGATCTTATAGAAAAGACTTTGTTTAAGTTAACTAAGGCTTATTTAGTGCAGATGTAGATAAAAGCCGGGGGCATATTTATAGCAGCAAAATTTGTTTTTACATCCTTAAAAAGGTTTTTAAGCTTTCGCTGGCTCATTAATGAGTATTGAAACTGAATGAATAGCCCTCCATCTTTCAGCATCTGATGGGCACTTAAAATAATATTTTCACTTACTGTCTTAGGAAGCCGGATGAGAGGCACTGATGAAATTATATAATCTGCCTTATCAATACCTTCTTCATGCAGGGTTTCAGTAAGAAGATCCGCAGAACGGTTATATATTGTAATGTCCTTTCTATCTCCGATTGTTGCTTTTAAATACTTAAAGAAATCCGGGTTAACCTCAAAAATAATCAGCCTGGTTTCCGGATTTTTTCTGCGAATAATTTCTTTTGTAATAATTCCATTTCCAGGACCGAATTCGACAATAATTCCGGCGGATTTGAAATTTACTTTTGCCAGCATTTTTCTAACCAGTGAGCGGGAACTCGGCAGTATAGCCCCAATTGTTGTTTCTCGTTTTAAAACCTCAGATACAAAATCAATTCTCTTCACAATTCAATTTTACACCCTGAATAATTATTGTTTTAAACGCAGTGTTTTGTATTTATAGGGTTTTCAAAGATAACCCACTTTCGGTATTTAGAATTATCTTTTATGAACACCATTATGTTACTTTCGGATCACCGCAGATTGTACAGTACCAGTTGTTAAAGTGATTGGTATTCAAAATTCAGGGCGTGTTTAATAAAGTAAATGTTTGCATTCCAAATACAGACTGACATCCGTAACTTACCCGTGGTTATATTTATTCGAAATCATTTAATCATGTGATCATGCTTTTTGAACATAAGTCAGAACCATTATTACCGCTCAATCAGTACTACTTCCGCGTTATACATTATCTCTTTTATTCTATTTGCCTGATTTCAGGTTCCCTGCTGATTGGAATATCAGGATACCATTTTTTGGGTCAGTTACCCTGGCTTGATTCTTTTGTAAATGCTTCTATGATACTGGGAGGCATGGGACCGGTAGACCCTATCAGAAGCGCTCCCGAAAAATGGTTTGCAGGTTTTTATGCGCTCTACAGCGGCATGGCTTTTCTATCCACTTTTGCAGTCTTTCTTGCACCTGTGCTACATCGCTTCATGCACCGCCACCATTTGGAAGCTAAAGGGGGAAGTGATGCATAAAGAAGTGATCTTTGTAGCGACTGGTAACTTCAGAATGCGATTATTGAAATATTACGCTTGATGCGCTATGACTTATTATTATGACGGATAAAAAAAGAATAATTATTGTCGGTGGAGGTTTTGCAGGATTAACCCTTGCAAAAAAATTAAATAATACGGTGTATGAAATACTATTGATTGATAAAGTAAATTATCACCAGTTCCAGCCCTTATTTTACCAGGTTACCACAGCGGCAATTGATCCTTCCAATGTCTCATTTCCTCTGCGCAGTATCTTTCATGATTCAAAAAATGTACGTATACGCCTTGCCGAGGTACAGCAAATTATTCCTGCTGAAAACAAAATAAAAACAACAATTGGCGATTTCACTTATGATTACCTGGTAGCTGCCACTGGTGCAGATACCAATTTTTTCGGGAATAAAGTGATGGAGGAAAAAACCTACCCGATGAAATCTACTGTAGAGGCGCTTTACCTCAGGTACCGTATTTTAAAAAATTTTGAAGATGCACTCACAGCACCTGCGGAAGAATTGGAAGGATTAATGACTTACGTTATTGTAGGCGGTGGACCTACGGGAGTTGAGCTTTGCGGCGCCATAGCTGAAATGAGAAAAGCAGTGCTGCCGAAGGATTATCCTGATCTGGATTTTAAGAATATGAAAATAATCTTGCTGGAGGGTTCTCCAAAACTGTTAGGTTCCATGTCAGAACAGTCCTCAGAAAAAGCAGAGCAATACCTGACAAAAATGGGAGTTCACGTATCGACAAGCACACGTGTAAAGGAATATGATGGAAAACTGATTTCATTGGAAAATGGAAACTCCATTAGAACAGATACGGTGATCTGGGCTGCAGGAATCCGGGGAAATGTATTGGAAGGAATAAATCCACAAATAGTAGTACGCGGTAACCGCATTACGGTAGACCGGTGTAACAAAGTGGAAGGCTATTTAAATATTTTTGCATTAGGTGATCTGGCCTATATGGTCACTCCAAAGTATCCTAATGGTCATCCACAGGTGGCAAATGTGGCAATTAACCAGGCGAAATGCCTCGCAGATAATCTTAAAAAGTCATTGAAAAATAAACCATGGTTGCCATTTGAATATAAGGATAAAGGCTCCATGGCCACAGTAGGCAAAAGAAAGGCTGTGGTTGACCTGTCATTTATTAAATTCCAGGGTTTATTCGCATGGTTTGTTTGGATGGGATTACATCTATTGCTGCTTATGGGAATGCGAAACAAAATATTTGTATTCATCGAATGGATCAACGCCTATTTCACTAATGACTCCACGCTCCGATTAATATTCAGGCCACTGGCTAATAAAAAGTACCAGCAATAATTCAGCTGCAGCTAATCCTTCAATTAAATAGTGATCGTATAACACCTGAATTTTGTCGTACAAATTATCTCACCTATTTTTTTATAAAAATTATATTTTAAAGTTGATATTCTTATTTTTAAAAATTATGCTTTTTGTATATAAAAAAGTACATTCCAACATTAAACGCCTGTTATGAAAAGACTGTATTATTCCTTTTTAGCCTATCTATTTTTTTTCTCAGGCATAAGTATTTATGCTCAGTCTACTACGCCTCTCATTAAATGGCAGGAATGTATTGGCGGATCACTAAACGATGAAGCACGTAATATGAAATGTACTCCCGATGGCGGGTTCATTGTTACAGGATATACAGAATCGGATGACGGTGATGTTACTTCGAACTTTGGCAAGGCCGATTATTGGGTAGTTAAATGTGATAATAAAGCGAAGCTGCAGTGGCAACAAAATTATGGCGGTAGTCTTAAAGATTGGGCTCGCTATATAGATTTTACCGTTGATAATGGTTTTGCAGTAATCGGCAACTCTGAATCAAAAGATATAGAAGTTACAAACAACCATGGCGCCGATGATTTCTGGATGATGAAATTAGACAGCAACGGAAACCTGCAGTTTGAAAAATCCCTTGGAGGTTCCGGGCAGGATTTTGGATATAGTATTCATCAGACACAAGATAGCGGCTCTATCATTTTCGGAGGTACTGAATCCACTAATGGCCAAGTGACGGAAAACTACGGGGATGTTGACTATTGGGCCGTAAAGCTCAATGTGAGCGGAGACCTGATTTGGGAAAAAGCATATGGCGGCAGCATGCATGAAGAGGGAAGCTCACTTAGTATTACCAGTAATGGCGGATATATTATTTCAGGATATTCTAATTCTACAGATGGGGATGTATCCGGTAACCATGGCAGCTACGATGTGTGGATCGTGAAAACTGATGCAGCCGGAAAAATTGATTGGAGTAAGTGCTACGGAGGCTCGCTTGATGATGGTGCGCGGGATATAGAACCCACCCCTGACGGTGGGTATGTTATTGCCGGTTATGCTTCATCTTCAGATGGAGATGTGACCAAAAATCAGGGAGGTAAAGACCTGTGGATTATAAAAATTGATGCAAGAGGAGAAATTATCTGGCAAAAAACTTATGGAGGATCAGCAAGCGATTATGCCTATTCAGTGAAATTAGATGCGGATGAAGATTTTTTAATTGCCGGGTACACTTTTTCTTCTGATGGAGACATTTCTGTAAATTATGGTGGAGCAGATGTTTGGGTGCTTAAAATCGATAAAGAAAATGGTAACATTATATGGCAGAAAACAATGGGTGGCAGCGGAGATGACACCGGACGTTCCTTATCGCAAAATACTTCCGGTGATTACATACTGGCAGGTATCACCGGGTCAAATAATCATGATGTTTTAGGACTGCATGGAAAAAATGATGCATGGGTGGTAAATCTGTGCATCCCCAATACATTTTATCTGGATGCAGATGGTGATGGTTATGGAACTCCCTCTGACACTCAAATGGTATGCACTAACGATCTACCTGCAGGATATGTCGCCAACCATACAGATTGCAATGATAAAAAAGCAGGTATACATCCCGGCGCAGAGGAAACCTGTAATTCAGTGGATGATGATTGTAATGGGAAGGTCGACGATGGAGTAATTGATGCGGTGGTTACGGCAGAAGGACCTACCCGGTTTTGTCGCCCTGATTCGGTTAAGCTGGTGGCCTCACTGGATAAGCAGAAATATAGCTACCAATGGTTAAAAGACGGAAGTATATTACAGGGTGCTACAACAACAGTTTACTTCGCAGATAAAAGCGGAAGCTATGCAATTTCTATATCAGAAAATGGTTGCTCTGCCACTTCCAACACGGTGGAAGTAACCGCGAATTCAATTCCGGTTGCGACTCTTTCTCCATCAGAAAAAATAAAAGTGTGCCCTGGCATTAAAGTAACGTTTACTGCAACGGAAGATCCTGGATACCTCTATCAATGGTATAAAAATGATAAAGCAATTTCCGGTGCAACTCGTTCAATGTACACAACAAATAAAGAGGAAGAAGGATCTTATTCTGTGATTGTCACCAATAAAAATTTATGCAGTGCTGAATCACCGGCAACTGTATTAAACCGTTATGCGGATCCCGATGCTATCATTTCGCCGCAGGGAGATCTGGATATTTGCATCACCGGTAACGTACTATTGAAGGCGAATGCAGGATCAGGCTTTCGCTACCAGTGGATAAAGAATGGAGATGATATAGCAGGTGCAACAAAGAAAAGCTATACCGCAAAAAAGACAGGAATTTATGAAGTGTCGGTTACGAATTCTAATGATTGTACAAATACGTCTTCTCCAGTAACTGTTTATTCCTCCTGTAAAATTGAGCAGCAGGAAAATTTAATCCCTCAGATCTCCATATTTCCAAACCCAAATAACGGATCATTTATAGTTGCTGCAAAACAAATCGCATCACCGTATTCCGATATAAAAATTATAAATGTGTTAGGAAAAGCAATTTTTAATGAACATGTGGTGATAATAAATAATGAGATTAACAAGGCAATTAACTTGCCACCAGTCGCAAGCGGGTTTTATCTTATAGAGTTAAATACCGGAAATCAGGTAATCACACAAATCTTCCTGGTAAAAAGATAGTCCCTTCGTGCTTCTTTTAAAAGAACCGCGTAAGCAGATGCCCGATAAGTTAATTTTATTTTATTACCGCGGACCTGCTACCAGTAGTCTTTCGTACAAAAAATTTAAAGCAGAAGATTATCTCGACTATAGCTGGAACGGCTATTTATGGAACGTTTATAGTTCCGCAGGTTGTGGGGTTGAAAAGAATCAGCTGGCACCTGCAGCAATATGGATAATAATACTTCAGGTCAAACATCTGAAAATTTGGCTCAGCAAACTGTTACCGTTGGATATGGGGCTTACCTGTATTTTGATCTGACACAAAATAATGTGAATAATTATCTCTCTGCAGTTTCTACTGTATTATACAATGACAGAATGCGACTTGAAAATGGTTGTTTTCAAAGCTGGATTTTTAATAGAGACATTGAATAAAGGTTTATGGTTGTTGATCTGTTTTAAAAAAAAGTCCCGCTGTTTTGCAACGGGACTTTGGCCTGATAACAATTTTATTTATTAATAATCACCTTAGTCTGACTAATTATTTTTGACTTGTTATTTATAATCCGAAGGAAATACAGCCCTGATCCAAAGCTACTAGCGCTTATTATTTTACCGTTAAGTAAAGAAGCATCAACCTCACCGGAGGACCAAACCATTTTTCCAACTACATTGTATAAAACAGCTGTTACATTACTTTCCGCAGCAGGGTTAAATTCAATTCTGAAACTGTTGGCAGCGGGGTTAGGAACCGTAATTAACTGTAATTCGGCATACACATTTTCATTAGCTCCACGGGACTGATTAATTGCAAAGGAGGATGATGTTGTAAATACTACACTATCCGTATAGGGGCTTGTAGCATTAATTCCATTTGCAGAATCTATTGCAGCCACTTCCCAGTCATATGTTGTTGAAGGAGTAAGATTTTTTAAAGTATAGCTGCCTACATTACCTGTTGTTTTTTTCTTCGTCCATTTTGTGGTTCCATGTACCCGATATTGCACTGAGTAATAATCAGAGCATGACACTGTAGTCCAGTTCAGCTTTGCTTTTGCAGATTGAATATTTGTTGTGGATGGGTTGGTAGGTATCGGCATCATATCAACCGTTTTGCTTGTGCCAATAACTCCGCCGCTATTTGCTGTTGCATAATAGGATCCATCGGGAAGGTTTTTAAAGGTGGCACTCTTGTCTGTAACAATAACGCTTCCGTAAGGTAAACCGAAGCGGTACAGTTGCACCGTATATGGTGAAATCCCGTTAGTAACTTTAAACGATATAGAATTTTTGGATGAGCAGCTTGCCAGCGTATCGTAAGATGTTACGGTAATCTTAGGTATTTCCAATTTTAAAACCCAGCTGTCATATCCGCCATTGCTTGTTACACCAGTAAGTGTGCCTGAATTAGAGGATTGCGAAAACCCTCCGATAATATAACCACCATCGTCACTTTGATTAACAGTAAAGAATTCATCATCATCACTTCCACCCAGCAGTTGCTGCCATTGAGTACTGCCATTGGCATTTAGCTTAATAAGCCATCCATCAAAAATACCATTATTGATAATACCTGTTAGGGTTCCTGAATTAGTGGACCTTGAATAACCCGCCAGTATATAACCTCCGTCAGACGTTTGGAGACAGGAATAGAAATAATCATCATTGCTGCCACCCAATAATTTTTGCCAGGTTGTGTTACCAATACCATCAAGTTTTATAACCCATCCATCATAACCGCCGTTATTGGTTAAACCTGTAAGTGTGCCGGAGTTGGAAGAAGAGCGAGAAGCAAGCGATGCTATATAACCACCGTCAGCAGTTTGTTGTATGGAATTTAAGTAATCTGTATTATCCCCGCCCAATAATTTTTGCCATACTGTATTGCCCGACGCATCTAACTTTATAACCCATCCATCTTCGGCGCCATGGTTTGTTAAACCGGTAAGTGTTCCGGTATTGGAAGTGGAATTAGTATAACCGGTTATAATGTATCCGCCGTCGATAGTTTGCTGACAGAGACGGAGGGCATCAACGTTATCGCCGCCAAGCAGCTTTTGCCATGTAGTACTTCCACTGCTGGTAAGCTTAATTACCCATCCATCAAAAGGACCTCCATGATTAGTAATACCGGTAAGCGTTCCAGTGTTGGAAGATTCAGATTGGCCTGCTACAAGATAGCTTCCATCCACTGCCTGAGTAACGCCGTATAAATAATCATTGTTGACACCACCAAACAGTTTTTGCCAAGTGGTATTTCCATTTCCATCAAGCTTAACAACCCAACCATCCATTCCTCCGTTATTAGTAATACCGGTAAGGGTCCCTGAATTAGAAGAATTAGTATAGCCTTCTGCAATATAGCCACCATCTGCAGTCTGTTTTATTCCCCAGAATTCATCATCACCGGATCCTCCAAGCAGTTTTTGCCATTGAGTATTGCCATTGGCATCCAGTTTTCTTACCCACCCGTCAATTCCACCATTGTTTGTAATGCCAATTAAGGTTCCTGAATTAGATGAAGAAGAATAACCAGCTGTAATATAGCCTTCATCCGAAGTTTGCTGAATATTAAAGCCATAGCCATAATCGCTATTAATGCCGCCTTGCAATGTTTGCCATTGTGTTAAGGGTTGCGCTGTAACAATGAGGCTGTACATTAAAAGAACAAAAGCGAGTGTAAGAAACTTTTTCATAAAGTATAGTTTTAATTTGTATGGACGAGATTAAATTCAGTTTGTAAAATTTCACTATTGCCATGCAGCAAACAATACTTAATTTGTATTAGTGAATTTCATTTTTAATTTTCTCGTTTAATGTGCTTTTCGAAAAAAATAATACTACTGACAGGAATTTTTTTTTCGCAATATTTTGTATCAGCCCAGAATACGGGGATACTGTCATTTAAAAGATGCCCTGTAAAAACACTTAATTACGAGCAAGGTCTTCTTAACAATGGCACTACCAATATTATTACTGATGCATTAGGTTTTACATGGATATCTACGCGAACCGGAATGCAACGCTACAATGGATATATTTTTGAAAAGATAAAGCCGGTTGTTGGCAAAGACACTATCACCATCAATTATCCGGTGTTTTTTTTCAAATTGAAAAATGGTAATATCTGGATTAGTTATAAACAAGGTGTTTTAGCATTTGATCCGCAAAAAAATTGTTTTAAAAAAATTATATCTCTTCAAAACACTGATAACTTAAACTTTACTCTGGTTCCTTTAAAACAAACCACAGCAGGAATTTGGTGCATGCAGCAGAAAAAGGGCTTCGTTATTTATAATATGAGCGGAGCAGCAATCAGAACTTTTTCTGAAAGGAATATTGCATCTATTGACGCCATTCTTCATCAACAGGAAATTTTGATTAATTCAAATATTGCAACCAACAACAATTTTATATTTTATTCCGCTGGCAAAAACCGGATCTTAAAAATAAACACTCAAACACGTCAATACAATTACATTAATTATACAGAAAATATTCTGCGAATAGCCTGTACCGAAAATAACTTGTATATAATTTCAAACCCCGGACTATCGTGCATGAATATTGAGCAGGAAAAAATCACGAAGAAGATTTCGATTGCCAAATTGATCAATGAAAATATAACGTACACTTCACTTGTTTGCAATAATAAAGATCAATTATTAATAAGCTTTAACAGGCATCTGTATGAGTTTGATACTGCTTTAAATTATCAAAAGGAATTTACAAGTCTTAACGGAGATCCAGTTGTTCCGGTTGGATTTATACGGATTATTTATGCTGATAAATTCAAACGAATATGGCTATTAACCAATGATGATATTAAGCGCATTCAAAACGTTGATATTCCCTTTGAGCATTTTATTTATTCAACTGAAAAAAACAATTTTATAAGAAGCCTTTATTACGATGAACAGCAGCATGTGTTGTTAGCAGGGCTTTACAACAGCGGCATTCAATTGTACGATACCCTTGGAAATGCTTTATGGCAAAAGCCTGTTGTTACCGAAAATGCAAAAGATATAAATGCAATTGAAAAATTAACCACTGAAAATTATCTGGTTGAAACTATTGGCAGAGGCTGGTACATTTTAAATACCAGGTTAAAACAAATCCAGCCATTTCCTTTGAATAATTTGCATAAGAATGAAGTAAATCTTCATGCTGTAAATTTTGTAAATAATCTTCAGCGTATTAATGATAGCACGATTTTTATTGCTACAAAATCAAATGTTTTGAGCTGTGTTTTTAAAAACCGATCAATTCAATCAGTTCAGCCTTTATTGCCAGGAAGTTATAATTCAACAAATGAAATAAATTGTTTTATTTATACAAAAAACAACGCTCTGTGGGTTGGTACTGTAAAAGGAATAATTTACGAACTTGATAAAAATGGTAAGCTAAAAATTTTGCATATCCCACAGAATTTTCAAATAAGAAGTTTTGCAGAGGATGCACACCACAATATTTGGATTGGAACTGACCAGGGGTTGTATGTTTACTCTTCTTCAGGTGAATTGAAAAAAAAATTTACAACAGAAACAGGTTTGCTGAATGATTGCATTTATGCATTGTTGCCTGTTGAAAACAAAGCCGCGGTTTTTGCAAGCAGCAATCTTGGCCTATCGTATATTTCTTTTAATGAGGGGATTAAAAATTATACAAAAGAATCAGGCTTGCAGGAAAATGAGTTTAATACAGGGTCTGCAATCAAAACATCGCATGGAAAATTTTATTTTGGCGGAGTGAACGGCATTACTGCATTTTACCCTTCTGCACTTTCACAAATACGGGACACACCTGTCTTAAATATTACAAAAATAGTAGTGAATGATTCATTGTATAATTCTTTGACAGGTGTATCGGGAGGAGATACGATTAACCTAAATTACTTTCAAAATCATGTACAGCTTGATTTTGCAGCGTTAGGGCTTTTTAACACAAATGAATATGAATATAAGTATCGCTTAAAAGAATTTGAAGATGGTTGGCAAACTACGAACCAGCCCACCGGTATAAAATATGTACTTCAGCCAGGAAAATATTTATTTGAAATTAATTGCAGACCGATACTTTCATCCCAAACTGTTTTCAGCAAAACAATCAACATTTTTATTTCGCCTCCATGGTGGCAAACATGGTGGTTCCGGCTGGCAGCAATTACCTTATCAATTGCAATTATTGTGTTCCTTGTTCAGCTGTATAATCGCTGGAAATATTTAAAAAAGATTCGAACATTGCAATTCCAACAAGGTATACAACAAGAGCGTGAGCGAATCAGCCGTGACTTGCATGATAACCTGGGTGCATATGCTGCAGCCATTGCATCCAATGTTTCCTCCATACAATTTTCACAAGATCGAAATGATGAACAGGTATTCTATCAGCTTAAAAATAACTCTCAGTCTATTATCAACCAGTTGAACGATACTATCTGGGCCTTGAATAAAGAAGAAATTACAATTACTGCAATCAGTGATAGGTTTAAAATATTCCTTCAAAAGATTCAGCCAAATTATCCCGATATACATATTGTAGTAGAAGAAGATGTTATAACCGATCTGATGCTTTCTCCGTCCAATGCATTGCATTTATTCAGAATAATGCAGGAAGGAGTTAACAATGCCATACGCCACAGCAATTGCTTAAATATCATTATAATGATAATTTGCGGCTCTTCATGGAAAGTGATTATTAAAGATGATGGAAAAGGATTTTTACATTTTAACGAAAAAGTAATAAGCGGAAATGGTTTAAAAAACATACAGCTAAGGGGTGAAAAGGCAGGCTGGAAAATAATTTGGGAAGACGCTTCTCCAAAAGGAACGCTATTAATGATAAGTAGCAATAATGATTCGTAACGGAGGTCAACGCACAATCATCAATATTAACGTGACGATAATATTTTTGCTGTAACCTCTTTACAGGGAATGAAACAATGAAATGAAAAAAAAAGAAAAAATTAAAATTTTTATTGCTGCAATTGTTACTTCAGTTGCAGGCGTATTGCATTACAGCCATGCAAATGCAGTGTTAGGGTTTATAATCACTGCAGCAGCCCTTGCAATGGTGGCAGTGATCGTTGGAGATGCTACCAGCCAGCTTGGAAAACGCCTGGGTCCCGGGGTCACTGGTATTTTACAATCTGCCCTTGGCAATCTGCCGGAATTATTTGTCTGCATTTTTGCGCTGAAAGCGGGGCTTGATAAAGTGGTGCAGGCTGCGTTAATCGGATCTATTCTTGGCAATTCCCTGTTAGTACTTGGGCTGGCTCTTCTTATTGGTGGTATTAAAAACGGAACCCAGCGTTTTATCTCCGAACCTCCTAAGATGATTGCTACCCTGATGATTCTGGCATTTGCTGCTCTTGCCATTCCCACATTAACCAAGATGTTGCACACTTCTGCAGAATCTCATATTAACCCGCTGGATACTTATGTGGCACTCGTTTTACTGGTCCTATTCGGGGCTAGTACCTATTTTTTTTTAAAGGGTGACCAGGCAGTGGTTTCAGCCGATCCGCAGCAAGATGCACATAGCTCTGCATGGTCACTTAGCTTAACAATTAGTGTATTGACAGCAGCCGGTGCCGCGGCTGCTTTTGTTTCCGATTGGTTTGTAGGTGCGCTTCATCCTGCCATGCAGACTTTGGGCATCAACGATACATTTGCCGGTCTTGTAATAGTAGCCTTAGCAGGTAATTCGATTGAAAACCTGGTTGGGATACAGCTCGCGTACCGGAATAAATCCGATTATGCAGTAAGTGTTATTATGAATAGTTCACTCCAAATAGCTCTTGGGTTATTCCCATTACTTGTATTACTTTCTTTTTTTCTGGGGGGTGCCATTTTATCTTTTGTACTGCCTCCTCTCCTTCTTGCTTGTCTGGCGCTGGCAGTAATTGTAAATGCATTTATCGTTTTTGATGGTGAATCCATCTGGCTTGAGGGCCTGGCTCTTGTAGGATTATACTGCCTGATTGCCGCAGCATTTTGGTGGGGATAGTAATTTCTTAGATTAATTAAGAATACACAGCTTCATAAGCTTTTAGAAAATTCCATACAACTTTAATATAAATGCTGAATTGAAAACTCTTACACTACTATAAATTAATTATTGTGTATTATATATCTATGAGTAACCTTTGCAGCTATGCTTAAAAATCCGGTTACACGTATTGCTTTGGTGGAAGATAATGCGGTTAACAGAAATACTTTTCAGCAAAAAGCACAACAAAATGCAGATTGGAAAATCGTTTTTGTTGCCACAAATGGTGAAGAGTGCCTGGAAGAATTAAAGGGCGCGCCGCTTCATATTTTACCTGAGGTGATCTTTATGGATTTGGAAATGCCGGGCCTGAACGGTATTCAAACTATTGCTTCAGGCAAAACACTATATCCGCAAATTCATTTTATTGTTTTGACTGTTTTTGATGACGATGAAAAAATTTTTGAAGCTATTAAGGCAGGTGCTTCAGGTTACCTGTTAAAGCATGAAAATGCTTCTTCTTTAATGGATGCTGTGAAAAATGTTCTTGAATCGGGAGGTGCTCCAATGAGCCCGGCCATTGCGCGAAAAGCCCTGCAAATGCTGAGTAAATCTTCACAAAGAAAAAATTACAAAGAATCTTTTTCAATCCCGGAAACAATCAGTGAAAGGGAAAAAGAGATTTTGCAGTATACAGTTAGTGGCCTGGATGCAAAACGCACTGCCGATATTTTAAAAATAAGTGTATTTACAGTCCGCAAGCATATAGCAAATATTTATGAGAAACTGCATGTGCAGTCAAAAGCGCAGGTTATTAGTCTCGCTCACAATAACCGGTGGTTTAATGTATAATTAATAGACTGGTCTGTCTGGATAATTATCAATTAAAAACCATTGATCTATTAACTTTATTTCCCGTTCAGCGGTGCATTTTACCGATTCATCGTTTACAATTCCCGTTCATCTAAATTGTGTTCTGCAAAATTTTTTTAGCTATAGAAACCTTTACTTTTGACGCCAAGATCTATTCCTAATCCCCCTAAAAAAATTATATCTCTCATGAAAACAATTTACAAAAGAATTTTAAAAATCAGCTCCACAGTTGTGCTGCTGTTCCTGTTCGCACTTGCTTCTAAAGCAACAATACAAATAGTTACCGTTCAGAATTTTTCTTTCTCACCCAGCAGCTTTACTGTTAATCTCGGTGATACCGTTAAGTGGGTATGGGTTGATGGCGGTCATACTACCACCTCTACTTCTATTCCTGCTGGTGCCACGTCATGGGATAGTCAAATCAATTCCGGAAATACTACCTTCAAATACGTTCCGTCCGTAGTAGGTACTTACAATTACCATTGTGCCATCCATCCTACTACTATGATAGGGAGCTTTTCGGTAGTGTGTGCCACACCGGATATTTCAATATCTGCTGATGGACCTAAAACTTTTTGCTCAGGCGGATCAGTTACCCTATCTCAAAGTGCTGGTGGTAATTTTACAAGCTATCAATGGCAGAATAACGGATCCAATATTGCCGGGGCAACCAATAATTCCTTGACGGTAACTAAAAAAGGTGACTACACATTAGTGGTAACCAACAGTTGCGGTGCTCAAAACACTTCTAATTCTATTAACGTTACAGTCAATAAATTACCAAAGGCTGATGTTACTCCTTCCGGACCAATAACTATCTGCCCTCCACAAACAGTTACGCTTTCCGTTACCACTACATCAGGAGCTACTTATCAGTGGTATAAAAACAACAATCCGATTGCAGGGGCTACAAATCCAACCTTAGATGTAAGTAAGGCTGGCAACTATACAGTAACCGTAATAAAAACGTCTACCGGATGCAGCAAAACTTCTAAAAAGGTAGTCGTTTCATCAGCATGTAAGGATGAATCTGTTAATCCTTTAACAGAGACTATTGGATATCCAAATCCTACCTCAGATTTCATGAACCTTAATATCCAATCATTGGATCATCCTGATGTGATTAACGTTTACGATCTTAGCGGAAAATTAATTACCTCTTACCAGGTGATAAATACTGAAATTAAAGTGGGTGAAAACCTGCTGCCGGGTATTTATCTTGTTAAAATTGAGAAGAATAATACAGTGCTGCAAACGGTTAAGCTGGTTAAGACGAAATAAAAAAATATATTTTTTCCATGGAAGGCGCATGTAAGTGCGCCTTTTATATAATCATCATCTCTTCGTACTAAATGAGAGCAATGTTCTTGTAGAAAAATTTTGCGACCCTGAATAGCAATCTTCTGTTCTTTCCCGAAGAATACCTATATACTTTGCAATAATGGTGTACCCGTCGCACCTGTCTGAAATTTTATAACATCCTTCTGATTTCCATTTCATTTCAGGACATTCAATTTTTGATATGGTTTTTTGTA
The DNA here is from genome assembly GCA_013816805.1 of Chitinophagales bacterium. Lineage (NCBI taxonomy): Bacteria > Pseudomonadati > Bacteroidota > Chitinophagia > Chitinophagales > Chitinophagales bacterium. Next base: position 27,994 of record JACDDS010000013.1, read on the forward strand.
CCACAACGTCTCCTCCCTGCACATAATTGAATGTGGTGGCATCATTTGTAAGAAAAAAAACGGGTGACGAAAACCTTGCACGATTGCGCTGAGTGCCTACCTGGTATATGGTGTCATGCTGTATATACCATTCTTTTCCGTCGCTGAATTTAAATACCTTTTTTCCTTCCCACGTTTCTTCACTCACAATTTTTAACGTGTCGTGCCGGATTTGCAACTGTCCTTCCTGTACCACAGAATCCAGATATACCCAGAAATTCCCCACAGCGAGGGGCATTATCGGATTGGAGGTTTGTGAACCTGCAACCTGGTTACAGGTATTTTTTTCACTTACTATTGAAGTGATTATAAACATGCTCAGATATAGCAGGGTAATTCTCATGAAATTTAATTTGCTTTGTGAAATTCTATCTAAAAGTAAATGGACTTAAAAAAGGCTGTTTTAAACAAAGGAAAGCATTTACGCATTATCAATGGTCATCCCTGGATTTATGCAAATGAGATAGCCTCGCTTAGCGCAACACCTGAACCTGGAGAAATAGTAGATGTGGTCGACATCAAAAACCATTTCATCGGAAGAGGTTTTTATAATGAAAAATCACAAATAACCATTCGGCTTTTGACGAGAAATCAAAATGAACAGATTGATGAAGCGTTTTTTCGCCGGAAAATAAAAAGCTGTATTGCATACAGAAAGCAATTAGGTTACAATGAAAATTTTCGACTGGTTTTTGGAGAAGGCGATTTTATTCCGGCTCTTGTTATCGATAAGTTCGGGCCTTACTTTGTACTGCAGGCACTGGCTTTAGGAATTGACAAATGGAAAGAGGTAATAGCTAAGATTATAAAAGAAGAATTTCCGGTTCAGGGTATTTATGAACGTAATGATGTACCAGTTAGAAAACTGGAAGGATTGGAGGAACAAAAAGGATTTCTCTCAGAAACCTTTAACACTAAAATTGAGATAACCGAGAACGGTGTCAGGCTTATGATGGATATTGAAAACGGTCAAAAGACCGGATTTTTCCTCGATCAAAAAGACAACCGGGAAGCATTGAAATATATTTCCGGTGGCGCAGAGGTGCTGGATTGTTTTTGTTATACAGGATCATTTTCGCTTTTTGCCTTAAAATTTGGGGCTCATAAAGTTATTGGCTTAGATGCCTCAGAAAGCGCCATAAGCCAGGCCAGGGAAAATGCTTTGCTGAATAATTTCAGCAATTGTGAATTTAAAGTTGCGAATGCATTCGACCAGTTACCACTGTGGGTTAAAGAACACAAAATTTTTGATGTTGTGATACTTGACCCCCCAGCTTTTACAAAAAACCGCTCAGGTATAGAATCAGCAATACGGGGATATAAAGAGATTAATCTGCGTGCGATGAGACTGATCCGCAGCGGAGGATTTTTGGTTACTTTTTCCTGTTCTCATTTCATAGACCCTTCCATGTTTTTTGAATTAGTCTCACAGGCGGCGGCAGATGCAGGAAAAACAATTCGTCAGGTTAGCTACCTTTCTCAGTCTAAAGATCACCCGATAGTGTGGAATATTGATGAGACAAATTATTTAAAGGGATTTGTTTTACAGATACTCTAACCTGAAAACATTACAGCTTACATATCAAAGAGCTGACAGCAGATGTGTGGGGCAAGCATCAATAAAGATCGAGACGTACGAAGTTTTGCAAATGGTATTTACTTTGTAGAGGTTACAGATTCAGACAAAGAGACGAAAGGGAAATTAGTTATTGCACGATAAGAATGTATTGATTGCAGGAACCAGCAAGTTTACCCTTCCAGTCGTTTTGAATCTTTAATGGATTACTTATCCCTGCGGATAAGATCATGCGCTAAACCATTCAAATATTTTTTTTCATTGTCACCAATATTCACAAATTGTAAATGCTGAAGTGCCGCTTCAAAGTGGTTCTGCATTTTTTTTTCTGTAGTTTTTTCTATGTTGAGATCATAAAAAATGCTCAATACCGCTTTTATTTTTTCTTCTGAATTCCTCTGTTGTTCACTATACAACTGTAATAAACTTTGCCTCGTATGCTCATCAGCAATGTTAAGCGACTCTACAAACAAAAAAGTTTTTTTATTTTGAATGATGTCTCCTCCTTTTTGTTTTCCCACTTTCTGCGTCTCGCCAAAACTATCCAGCCAGTCATCTCTCAATTGAAAAGCAATACCTAATTCCAACCCAAAATTATAGAGATGATCAGCATCTGCAAGCAAAGCATTTCCAATAATGGCTCCCAGCTTTAAAGAACTGGCGAGCAGGGTAGCTGTTTTTAATTTAATCATCCTCAAATATTCTTCAGCTTTTATAACCTGCGCAGATTCGAAATTCATATCCATTTGCTGCCCTTCACAAACCTTGATTGCACATTCGTTGAACAAAGAAATTACCAGTGCAAGCTGCGAACTGTTTACGTTGACCAGGTACCGATAAGCATATACCAGCATAGCATCGCCTGAAAGGAGTGCACTCGTTTCAGTGTATTTTTGATGAACCGTAGAATGTCCCCTTCTCAGAGGTGCACGATCCATAATATCATCATGTATTAAGGTGAAATTGTGAAATAATTCAATGGCAATTGCCTGCGAAATGGCTTCTTCAGCAGCCTTTCCAAAAAGTTCACAAGCCATAAGTAACATGATGGGCCTGATTCTTTTGCCCGTGAGTTGAAGTATGTAATTGAACGGATCATATAGTTCTTTGGGATAACCCGAAAAGCTCTGCTTATTTAATGAGCTATTGAATAAAGCTTCGAGCTCTGCTACAGTCCTTCTGTTTATCACTTATTGTACCCTTAAGGTTTCTGTTGAAACATGGATTAATTCACAGGATAATCCATAGAATAAAATCTATAATTTTTAGTCATCTGCAAATGCAAAATCTATTGTTCGCTTACTTAAATTAGTACCAATTAAACGGACATTCACTTTGTCGCCCAGCTGAAATTTTTTACCGGTGCGCATACCTTTGATGCAGTGCTTTTTTTGATCGTATACAAAGAAATCACTGTGAATTGATTCCAGCCGTATCAGCCCTTCGCAAAAAGAGTCTTCCGTTAATACAAAAATTCCCCAATCTGTTACGCCGGAAATGATACCGGCGAAAACTTCCCCTGTATGGCTTTCCATAAACTCAACCTGTTTCAGCTTTACAGAAGTGCGCTCTGCCTCAGCCGCACCACGTTCCATTTCCGAGGAATGGTTGCATCGCTGTTCTAAGTTATGCTCAGCAACCTTATCACCGCTCAGAACTTTTTCAAGTATACGGTGCGCCATCATATCAGGGTAGCGGCGAATTGGGGATGTAAAGTGGGTGTAGTAATCGAAAGCCAAACCATAGTGACCAATGTTCTTTGTGGAATAAATTGCCTTTGCCATGGTACGGATTGCAAGTGATTCCAGCATGTACTGCTCAGGCTTACCGTGAAGCTTTACCATCATTTTATTGATGGAATGAGCTATATGCCTGGGAGTTGTAAAGTTTAGCTTATACCCGAATAACATAGCGAACTCAGCAAAATCCTTTAACTTCTCATCATCAGGCAAATCGTGAATCCGGTAAACAAACGGTATTTCCCGGCCTTTCCGCAGACCAATAAATTCTGCCACTTTCCTGTTTGCAAGCAGCATAAATTCTTCTATCAGTAAATGGGTATCTTTTCTTTCCTTAACAAAAACTTCAACCGGGCGTGCCTGATCGTCGAGGCGAAACTTCACTTCTACCGTATCGAAATTTATAGCACCATTTTTAAATCTTCGCTGGCGAAGCTGTTTGGCAATTGTATTTAAAATCTTTAATGGCTCACTTAAAAGATCTCTTTTGCCTTCCAAAATTTCATGTGCGCCTTCATAGCTGAATCGCCGGTTTGAATGAATAATGGTCTTTCCCATCCATTGGTCCTTAACCTCTCCGTTTTCATCCATTACTACTACAACGGAAAAACAAAGCTTATCAGCCTCTGGTGAGAGTGAGCATACACCGTTCGATAATTTTTCAGGAAGCATGGGAACACAACGGTCTACCAGGTAAACGGAGGTAGTACGAAGCGCTGCTTCCTTCTCTAACTGCGTGTTGGGTTTTATATAGTGGGTAACATCGGCAATGTGTATTCCTATTTCAAACATACCATCATTCAGTATTCTGAATGAAAGGGCATCGTCAAAATCTTTTGCATCTTCAGGATCAATAGTAAAGGTGGTTACATCTCTGAAATCCCTGCGATTAGCAATTTCTTCGGGGTCTATTTCAATTTTGAGATCCTGCGATTCATGCAATACCTCTTTAGGAAATTCTAAACGAAATCCGCTTTCAAGTAAAATCGCCTGCATTTCCGTTTCATTTGCGCCGACCTTACCTAATACCTTTACCACCTCTGCCGTTGGGTGCGGCATGTGATCCTGCCAATCTATCATTTTCACTACTACTTTGTCACCGATGTTCGCATTTCCTAATTTATCCGGGGGTATTAAAAAATTTACATCGATCTTTTTATCAGGAATAAACAAGTGCTGCCTGTTTATAGATTGAATAACTCCTATAAAAGTATCGGTGGCTCTTTTTGTTATTTTCAGAACCTTTCCTTCGGGTCCCTTCTTCCTTCTGCGCGTGATCATCACCCTTACGCTATCACCATCCAGGGCTGTTTTCTGGTTACGGCGATCTATCCATATATCTTTTTCACTATCAGGTGAAATCACATATGCATGTCCGCTCGATATCATGTCAATCACACCTTCCATAATATCTTCCCTGTATTCATTTTCAGATTCTCCATTTTCCTTTAGTTCGCGGGCAACATATTGAAATTGAGTTCCACGCGGCTGAAGAAATCCTTCTTCCAACAGCTGCTGCACGGCTGCATGCAGCTCATCTTTATCAAAGCGTTTAAACTTCTTTTTTAATTGCTTAAATGAAAAAAATTTACCAGGCTCCTGCAATAAGTAATCTGCAATGGCATTCTGTGCAGTGGATACTTTTGAACTATTATTTTTATTTGAAGACATACTTTTTACTTCTTAAAGCGCTTGCATAAATTTTAATTATCCATTGACTTATTTCTGAATGCTGCCTTTTCCCTGATACCAGCTAAATCTCCCTTTGGAATAGCATTGATTAATGTACGTGTATATTCACTTGCGGGATGAAAATATACCTCATCTGCCTTTCCTTCTTCAATAATTTTGCCGCCTTTCATTACCAAAATTCTGTCACTCATAAATTTTACAACTGAAAGGTCGTGTGAAATAAAAATATAGGTAAAATTAAATTCTTCCCGAAGATGAATCAATAAATTCAACACCTGGGCCTGGATAGAAACATCGAGCGCCGAAACTGATTCATCACAAACAATAAATTTCGGATTTAATGCAAGGGCCCTCGCAATACAAATGCGCTGCCGTTGACCACCTGAAAATTCATGTGGAAAACGATTAAAAAAGTCTGAATGCAGGTTCACTTTATCCATTAAATCCAATGCCCGCTCCCTGCATTCTTTACCACTGTTATATAACCTATGTACTATCATAGGCTCCATAATAGCATAACCTGCAGTTAAACGCGGATTAAGAGAGGAATAGGGATCCTGAAAGATAACCTGCAGATGCCTCCGAATATTACGCATTGCAGTATTATTTAACTGCACCAAATTACTTCCCTCAAACATTACCGTACCCGTGGTTGGTTTAATCAGCTGCAGTATGGAAAGCCCCAGTGTAGTCTTTCCGGATCCTGATTCACCAACCAGGCCAAGGGTTTCGCCGGGAAAAACATTAAAGGAAACGTCATCCACGGCTTTTATTTCTTTGGTTGCTTTTCCAAAAAGATTTCTTCGAACAGGAAAATGAGTTCTGATATTTATAACTGATAGAATTGGCTGCTTTAATTGAAGGTGTTGCAAACGATGCTCTGTTTCTTCATAGGATATTTCGTTTTTGTTAAAAGAATCATTTACTGAAAGCGGTATTTCTCTCACCTGCCCTGACTCTGTTTCCTCCATAAAATCATTAATCACCGGAAGTCTCCGCAACCTCTTTTGGAGAGGCGGCCTGCATGCAATCAATCCTTTAGTATAGGGATGCCGGGGCTCTGAAAAAATCTTCTCAACATTACCCTCTTCAACAATTTTCCCTTTATACATTACCACCACACGGTTTGCAATTTCCGCAACCACTCCAAGATCATGAGTAATAAAAAGCATGCTCATATTATTTTCTGTACGTAATTGATCCATCAATTCCAGTATACGGGCCTGAACGGTAACATCGAGTGCGGTGGTAGGTTCATCGGCGATGAGTATAGAAGGATTGCAGCTCATAGCCATTGCAATCATAACACGCTGCTTTTGACCCCCGCTTAGCTGATGGGGGTAGGAGTTAAAAATCCGCCCAGGATCATCAAACTTAACCTTTTTAAAAAGACCAAATGTCATTTCTTTAGCCTCCTGCTTATCCTTTTTTAGATGCAAAAGAATTGTTTCAGCTACCTGTTTCCCACAGGTTAACAATGGATTAAGAGAAGTCATTGGTTCCTGGAAAATCATGGCGATTTCCTTTCCCCGGTATTTCCGCATATCCTTTTCAGGAAGCGATAGTAAGTCAATGGGCGCGTGATCCTTTGCTTTAAATAAAATTTCGCCTCCTGTAATTTTGCCGGGGGAAGCTAACAGCTGCAGAATAGAAAGCGCAGTCACCGATTTACCTGAACCGGACTCTCCTACTATTCCAACAGTTTCGCCGGTATTCAGCGAGAAACTAATGTTGTTTACAGCAATAGTATGATCTGAATAAGTAGTAAAATGTGTTTGAAGGTTTCGAACGCTTAATATTTGTTCAATATGCAAAGTTTATTTTTCGGGATAAAAATAATGTATACTAAGTAAACTGTAATTTCATTAAAGTTCCATTTAAATACAATGATGCTAATGAATACAAGCATACAATTCCAAATTTATATTGCAGAGAATAGCACCTTATTACAAATTAACTTATTATTATTTTTTGATTTTTCGGTATCATATTTGCCAAAGCAAAACTTTCTAAACTAAATTAAGCACCATGGATGACTCACGCTTAAATCAACCTGACCCAGGGAAGCAGAATAACCGGATTATACTATTATGGGTACTCGTAGCTTTGCTGATTGGTATTAATATTTTTATGTATGTAAAGTTTGCTAAGAAAAGCACCGAAACTCAGCAGCTTACTGAAGAAGTGAACTCGGATAGTATTCGAATTGCTGATCTTGATACAAAATATAATGAATCACTGGTGAGCATTGAATCATACAGGGGTCAGAATGCAAAGCTGGATAGCATGATTTCAGTAAAGGAAAAACAATTAGTGAGCTATAAAGCTAACATTGATCAGCTTAAACGAAGCATGCGGATTAGTGCAGCAGATTATAAAAAACAACTGGATCAATTACAAGGAGTACAGACGGATCTGGAAGCACAGGTTCAGCAATTAAAAGATCAGAATCAATTACTTATTACTAAAAATGATTCTTTAGGCAGATCGCTGGCAGGGCAAATTTCTACTAATTCACAATTGTCAACTACAAACCAGGCTCTTTCAAAAAAGGTTTCCATTGCTTCTCTGTTAAAACCTACTTCTATTTCTGCTGAAGGTATACGCATGAAATCCAATGGAAAAGAAGACGAAACGAATAATGCTAAGAAGGTTGAAAAAATTAAAGTATGTTTTAGTGTTCCTGAAAGCCAGGTTGCAGATGCCGGGCAAAAAACGTTTATGATTAGAATTATAAGCCCAGAAGGAGTAACTCTCGCAGTTCAAAGCGCTGGTTCCGGAACTTTTAAAATGGCTGATACTGATGAAGAGCGGCAGTACTCAACTTCTACTACCATGGAGTATGATCAAACTGCAAAAAGTAATGTTTGCACTTATTGGCAACAAACCACTCCTTTTGCAAAAGGCTCTTACACAGCTGAAATTTACCAGGATGGTTACCTGGTGGGAAATACCAAAATGCAATTAAAATAAGTCTGAATTCTAAATAAAAGGCGCGACAAACCATTGTTGCGCCTTTTTATTTTGATCAATTAGTCCAATCATATATTTTCTGTACCATTAGAATATTGCTCTCACCTGTGCATTCCCGGTATTAATAAATTTCCCTACTCCTGTCTTTCTGCCCTGATAGCTTAATGAAAGTTCAATGAATGAAGATATCTTCCTGTCGAAGGTTACATTCACTACATAATTTTTACCGGGTTGTAATCCTTCAAGCATTGCATACTGAACAGGTGTATTGGATGGTCCATGATATTCGATATTGGAAAAAGTACCTTCTACGTCAATAACACTTTTTGATAGCACATTATATTTAACTCCTAAGGAAAAATTGTTATTATCAGACCGTTCTCCATTTTCTCCACCAATATTTTTACTTTTTTGAAATCCGTAAGTCAGTGATAACCTGAAAATATTACTGGGCTGATAAATTATCTGGGGAGTAGCGAGATATTCCTGTATGGCATAATCACTTTGAGAAAAGAGCTCTATCACATATCCTTTTTTAATGGCATCAGACTTTCCGATAAATGAAAATTTCCTGCTCAAATTCCACCGTAGCCTGATACCATAATCCTGCAGGGAACGTATTTCTATACCATTAGTAAGTAAAGTTTTAGAATAATTATTTGTGTATGTAAAGTCTAACCCGTATTTAGGATTACCCCTGTTAAAATAAAGAAATCCCGATAACAATGAACCTGTAGAGACAAGAAGGCTATCAGCAACCCGCAAAATAACCGGGTTAAATTGAGAGCCGAAATTTCCCGGCAATGTTTTTTTATTTAGCTGCAGTGTCAGTAAGGCAGAGAAGCGACTGAGAAATTGTTCTAATCCTTTCGGCTCTTTCCACAATGAGGCTGGATTAATGGAAAGGGATTCATTAAAAATATTTGAATAAACCTCGATATAAATATTAGTGGGAATAGAAATCCGTATATAGTTCGCATCATTTTGAAAAGTGGCTATCTCAAACTCATTGATTTGCTGTATGCCATCCTGATTATAATCAATCCAAATGTAGAGGCCTTGGCCATCCGGAACTTTTGTGTAAACATATTCTGTTTTTTGTTGCTGTGCGGACCCTAACTCATACAATGTATTTGATGTAATGAATCCCTTTTTAGCCTGTAAGTCATAGGTTAGCCTTCCCAAAATTGACTGATCTGGTTTTTGTTGTGTTATTAAAGTATCTGCAATTTTTAATTTCCTGTAGGTAATGTTTAGCCTTAGTATGCTGTTTGGGTTACTAAGGAATTCAGCTCCAACATTAGCTGTATTGCCAATAGTAGCTTTACCAAAACCTTTCACCTGTGGTGTATAATCTACTCTGGAACCATAATCTGCCCTCCACCTAATCTTGTTAGAATCACTGCTGTGGACATAAAACCTGCCTTCATTCCAGTAAAAACTCGAGAATAAAAGTGTATCTGCAGCACGCGAAGAAATCCGGTTGTTCTCCTGTTGACCATGTACACCCACTGTAATGCCATGTAATGATTTCAAACTTTGTGATAAATCTATGGTGGGCCTGAAAAAGTGTGTTTGCAGCTGGCTGGTTCTGGAGGTAAGATAACTGGCAAAAATCAATGCAGTAAATCCGTGTGTTGTAAAGCTGGAGTTAACCGAATTATTAAACCCCATATAAGCTGACTGCCGGTTAAAGAGAGAAAAGGCATACTGCACGTTCGCAATTTTTGACCGCTGAAGATTTGCATTCAACAATGCATAATGCTCATTGGTGTTAATGGTATCAATACCAATATTCCAATCCCTTTCAAATTCAACAGTGCGATAACGCTCAATCGGATTAAAATTTATCCCTTTAAACTCATAAGTGGCATTTACAAAAAGCTCCGTATGGTTTAATTTATTGATATCAATTTGCTGATGATATCCCAAATGTGAAGCCACTCCTGTATTATTATTATTGCTAACAACAGAAAAGGTATTCAGATCATGATTTGAAAAAGCACCTTCCCAGGTAAATTGCGTTTTTTCATTTAGTGAATAGTTAGTGCCGATAGTGACAAGTTGCGTTTTCTGTGGCGGAATAAGCGGAATTACCGGTTCATAATTTCCCTGCACAATACCGTTTAACGGCTGTACCCAATGGTACACCCTGCCGTTAGCCAGGTTAGAGGATAGAATATAATTACCATGTCCGGATCCTACATAAGAAAAGTTTAAGGCATATTTAGCACTATCCGGATTTGTTGAATAAACATAAATACGGTAATTAAGCGAATCGATCTTTTTATATAGAATCCTATCAGCGGTAAATGCCACACTATCCACGCTGGGTATATACGCTGCAGTCAGATTATCTCCAGCCTGTGATAAAATGATCTTGTCTGAATCCGTTAGTTCCTGTGAAAGCGGTTGATTTTTTGCATCCTGCTCAGAGTAAAAATTAAATTTTACATTCCATTTTTTATCCTGAAATTCCTGATTTATGTAAGCAATAGACCGGAAATAATTTTTATCGGAATATTGAAATTCAACCGAAATACGTTTATCCTTTGTGATTAACCTTGTGGGTGTGAATGAGATTTCTCCCGAATTATAATCTATAATATAGTCCGCATCGGCGCCCCGGTGAACCAGCACTCCATCGATAAATACGCGTTCTGTACCGGCAAGAATTATGATATATGTTTCTCCATTTACACCGGTTAAACGATAAGGACCTTGATTGCCCTCCTGACCTAAAAATTCGTTACGGGCATATTTACCTTTTGAAACGGCAATACTAGCCGCTGTTTTTAAATTCCAATCTCCCGTTTTATATGCAGTATTTAGATCAGCACCCTGCAATTTCTTATAGAAATTCATAAAGTAGCTTTCAGGTCGCGGCAATTCATAATCGCCTACAATAAGTGAAGAGCGGTTTTTTTTCAATTGAATAAATATCTTGTCGAAATCCTGGATCTGCTGTGTGTTTCCATCCGGCTGAATGGGAATATTATTGTCGGACAAAGCGCCAAGAACTTCCACATCGCCCGCTAGTTTTCCCTGCAGTTGAAGATTAAAATTTGAATTTACCACTACATCCTGATTATTGCCGAAAGATATTCCACGGGAGAAACTTCCGTTATAATCCATAGTGCCCAAATCTAATTTATCACCACCGAGCTCTGCTGCAGAATAGATGATAGGTAACCGGGCAAGACTGTCTCGTTTATTAAATTGGTTGAAGTCTTTATGAAATCTGTTAATAGTGAAGTTATATGGAAAGGCTTTATACGAAATGGTGATGGTATCGGTCTTCGGTTTAGTTTTCCATATTAACAGCTGATTAGAATAATTAATCAAATAGCTGGTTGATGGAATGGTATCCTGCGTAAGCTTTATCATCACAACAACAGAGCCTGGAAAAAAAGTGATTGAATCGATCTTTATAGTATCCGTATTGACATAAAACGTTTTAGACCGCAAATTTGAAAATTGCTGAGCTATCACACTTGTAGAAGAGAAAATGAATACAGACAGTACAGTATGTAAGAAAAAATTCCTCAACGGTGTGTTAATGGAGTGAAACCCAATGTCAATACCACCTTACCAGCGGAAAGAATAAAGTTAAATTACTAATTGCAGCCTGACAGTAACGATATATATGAGGAGAAATTATAGCACAATTATCTGTTTAGTCTGCCGGGTTGCTATTTAGGGATTATGCTTTTGCTTACTTAAAATTTAATTGTTATTCACCATTAAACGATAGCCGTTTCCATGAATATTTACAATTTCAACCCGGGAATCCTGCTTTAAATACTTTCGAAGCTTTACAATATAAACATCCATGCTTCGCGCTGTAAAGAAATTGTCTTCATCCCAAATCATCCGAAGCGCTTCCTGCCTGGGAACTACATCATTAATATGCACGCATAAAAGCCGAAGCAACTCTGCTTCTTTAGGGGATAGTTTTTGTTCAATGTCGTTTTGCTTTAAACACCGTATTTTATAATTAAAAAAGTACGATCCGACTACGAATTCTGTTGGCAGGTCTTCAGGTTCCTGAACCTTATGCTTTCGCTTTAAGATTGCACGTATTTTATAGAGCAATACCTCAGAATCAAAGGGCTTTGTTATGTAATCATCAGCACCAATGCGGTAACCCTCCACTACATCCGCTTTTAATGTTTTGGCTGTAAGAAATATAAATGGAATTTCAGGAGTGCTTCTCCTGATTTCCCGGGCCAGAGTAAATCCATCCATCTCAGGCATCATAACATCGAGCAGGCAAAGATCAAAGTCTCTTTTTCTGGATGTATTCAGGCCTGACATGCCATTATTACAAAGGGTCACATCGAAATTATGGAGCTCCAGGTAATCGCGTAAAACAGTTCCAAAATTAGGATCGTCTTCAGCTAATAGTATTCTCGATTTTTTCTCCATATTGAAATGTTTGCTGATGACCCACTGGTAAATAAATCTCAAAACGGCTTCCCTCACCAGGATTGCTGTCTACTTTTATATTCCCGTTATGTTTATCTATAATGGATTTTACATAGGAAAGGCCAAGACCAAACCCTTTCACGTTATGAATATTTCCGCTGGGCTCTCGAAAAAACTTTTCAAAAATTTTTCGCTGCGTCTCCGCATTCATACCCATTCCTCTATCTTCCACAGTTATAAGGATGCCATTCTTTTCATTTCGGCTTGTAATGGTAATTTCAGGCAGTTGTACCGAAAACTTATTTGCATTATCAAGCAGGTTAAAAATGACATTTGTTAAGTGCATCTCATCGGCAACAATGTTATAATCCTGTGCATTTAAATCGAGGATTATTCGTCCCTGGCGGTTTTCAACCTGCAGCCGCAATGCGTCCACCACGCCTCTGATCAGTTCATGAACATCCACTAATTGTTCATTCATATCAAAACTCTCTTTATCGAGCAAAGCCATCTGTAAAATATTCTCGACCTGAGAGTTCATACGCTTATTTTCCCTGCTGATGATTGCAGTGTAATGACGGATACGATCGTGATTTGCCAGCACCTTAGGATTGTTAATAGCGTCCACCGCTACGGAGATAGTCGCTATTGGTGTTTTAAACTCATGAGACATATTATTGATGAAATCTGTTTTGATTTCACTTAGCTTCTTCTGTTTTAAGATAACATAAATGGCAAAGCCAAAGGTCCCGATGATCAACAAAGAGAATATAATTGAAAGCATCAGCATCCACCACAGGGAGCGGATAAAATAGGGTCTTGTATCATTAAAGTGTATCAGCAATTGATCGTTACGCATTATTATATCGTTCGGAAATAAGTTTGCTCTGTAAGAAGTGTTTATCATTTCTGCCTGAAAAGAATCAGAAGCGATGGGCAGTATAATTCTGTTGTTTCTTCCCTGTACTACAGCAAATTGAAATGGCAGGTATATTCCTTTATCTGCAAGTTCCTGCTTAATTATCGGATAAAGCGAATCAATATTTACACGCTGCTCAATAGGCGTATTACCACTTGACCAATCAATCACTAATTGGTGAATTACATTATACAGCTGATCCGACTTTAATTTAATACGATTGTTTATTGAATCATTTATCTGCCGATCGTTTTTTCTAACAGGCGTCGCACCTGCAATTTCAGAATTTTCAAAATATTCATGGTTTGAACTGCTATCATTACCTGCACGCAGTTCTCCAAAAGTGGAATTAAGTAATAATCGTTCTTCATCCCGGAACAGAGACTTTTCCCCTGATTGATTGAACGGATCAACAGCAGAATCATTTACGATAACTTCGTTATAGCTGTTGTTTTTAGTACGCTGATTTATAAATGAAAGCGCTTCCCTCGTTTCAAGACGTTCTGCTACACGTGCTAAAACTTCCTTCACATCACGATGAAAATCCTCGCGTTTGCTCTTCCAGGCACTATTTATCCAAAGCGCCTGCAAAATGATAATACTGACGAGTGAGAAAGAAAGCAGAAAAATGATGCCTGAAATAAATCTCCTTTTCACTTTGTAAATTTAGCACTTCGATGCCGTACACTGTATATTTAACTTGTTTTTAACTAACACAGGGAACGCTGTTATCTTCAAATCTGAACGGAATTAATTATCCGTTACATCTTAAAAGATATTTATTTAATGGGCTGGAAATTTATTTAAAACAAATAAGTTATGAAGGGTAAATTTATTTTTCTCACGTTCGCTATACTTATACAAACAACTCTTTCTTTTTCTCAGAGTTCATCACCATTTTTCATAAGCGAAAAGCGGGATATTCCAATCAGCATAATGAGCGGAATTGTTTTTGGTTTGGGAACCTATTCCGACCTGCGCCACAAGAAGCATTGGATGACAGAGGCGGAATTTGAATCGCTGAACCGCCTTAAGGTTTGCGGAGATACATGCGCCTTATTAAGTGAATCAGTGCTTGCTGACAGGGTCAGTGACGGACTTTTATTTGGAAGCATACTTATGGCTTTAGAAATCGGCCTGCTTGCATTGCCATCTATAACTCACGATGAAACGGCTAGGGGAACAAATGCGGTTATGATCTTACAAACTTTCGCAATTAACCAGGGAGTAACCGATCTTTTTAAAAATTATTTATTGCATCCAAGGCCTTTCAGTTATTACCGCAGCCAATATCCTACCTATTCCGACATGATGGCGCAAAGCAATTTTGGCGACGCCAACCGTTCTTTTTTTTCAGGTCATACTTCTACAACTGCAGCTTTTTCATTCCTTACTGCGGATATGCTGAGTTCACAATCATCCAGGCAATCGGACAAAATTCTTATTTGGTCCGCAGGAATATTGGTCCCTGCAGTTACCGGCTATTTGCGGGTAAAGGCCAAAAAACATTTTCCTGTTGACGTAGTAGCGGGCTATGTTACCGGTGCGGCCATCGGGTTCGGTGTTGCAGAATTTCATAAAAAATCAATCCTGCACTAACGATATGCCGCAACCAGTTGTTGGTCCTGTCGTAGTTACTATCAGTAAAACAGATGCAGAAATGAAGTTTAAATTCAGAAAGAAGTATACGAACGGGGTGGATCAAAAACATCCAATAAAAAAGGCTGCTCTTGATTATGAAGCCCGATAGTGTATGGTGAAAAATAACCGAAGCAGCAAAACTCTTGAAATGATTGACACGGAAACATTCAGAGAAATTGCTCTTTCCTTTCCAGGAACGGAAGAAAAGCCTCATTTTGAACGGGCTGCCTTTAAAGTGATAAAAAGAAGAATATTTGCAACGCTGCATGAAGCAAGTGAAACAGCGAATATCGTATTATCAATAGATGACCAGCAAGTCTTCTGCACTTTCGGCAAAGATGCTGTTTATCCTGTTCCGAATAAATTCGGACTGCATGGCTGGACAACTTTTAACTTGAAGAAGGTATCCAGGGAACTGGTATCAGATGCTTTATATACGGCTTATAAGGAAGTCTTTAAAACTAAGCGGAAAAATAAAGGTTAAAAATATCAACAGTTACAGATATACATATGGCGTGCAATTCAAATAATGTAGATGCTACTTTGATAGACAAATCAGTTCGTTAAATACTTCTGTAAAATAAAAAGCCGCCTGTTGATCAGGCGGCTAAGAAAAAAGTACACAATAGTTGTTAGTACAAGTAATTTAAAGCAGTCTTATCATTTGAATTGAATGGACGGTTTTGATTTGAACTAATACAGGCAAGCATGAATGAACCGGCATCGGGACCAGATGGCGTGCCGGGGATAAGAATTGCTCCAACGTTGCTGGCTCCTTCGTTTGAATAAGCACCGCCACAGCTATAGCTGCGATCCATATAATCAGTATGACGGAAGCCAATACAATGCCCGATCTCATGAACGAGAATAGTAGCAATATAATTAGTAAATGTGGATGAACCATCACCACTTCCAAGAGACTGGGAATTTATCAATACCTGGCTATAAGGTGCTCCGGAACTGGTAGGAAAGCCGGAAGAAGCAAGATAACTACCATGGCCCTTTGAAATACTAATAGCAGCACCTGAAGTTACTTTTGTCATGGTTATGGTAAGATTTTCTGCATTGTACCGTCTTATGGCCTCATCCAGTGCAGGGCCATATGAGGAAGGAAGCTTTGAATCAATGCTGACCGTAATATTCCTCGGTAAACCAGTTACAAGATTGGTGGTTCGGTACTGCTCATTGTTTGCAATTCTTAACAACTGCTGATCAGGAGTACTGTTCAAAAGCTCTTCGGTTAAAACGATATCACCCTCTACTAAATACCCTTGTTCAACTATTTGAACATCATCAGTACCAAATCCAAGGTTGTGAATTTTGTTAAGTGTTTCCTGTGATATCCTGGTCTGCTGAACCTGTGATATTTGCTGTGAATCTTTTTGACAACCAATGAGCGTTAAGGAAGCCAGGGCTGCAACGGTTAGCATTTTAGTAAAAATTTTCATTAATCAATTGTTTTAAAAGGTTAGAAATTTGTGATTAGGCTATTTATTCTTCAACTAAGTAAACCCAAATCATTAAATTAAAAAAATTTATTTTACTTTGAATGTTGTGAAATTCAGGCAACTACCAGGAATAATTAATAGCTATTGGCTGCAGAATTCAATAGTTTTAATAATCAACCATAATAAACCCTACAGGACTTGTTAAAAATAGAAAGTAAAGCCAGCATTTTCATAATGCTTTTTATTTGCTGTTTTTTTTATAATGGTTATACCCAGTCGATCCCTGAAGCAGAAAAGGAAAAGCTTTCACCCCTGATAAATGAAAAGTTAACATCAGCTGACCCGGAAAAAAAAACGGTATTTATTATAGTTGCAAAGGATTCAGCAATGTTTTTAAATTTCCTTGCAATTAAAAGTTTACCCGTTAAAATTATCCGGCATTATGGTCCGGGCAATATTTTTTTGGTTAACGCAAAATGGAGTGACATAAAAAACAAGCTTCTAAATTCTGATCTGGTATCTTTTATAGATGAAGTTAGAAAGCCTGAAGAAGAATTGGCAGTAAGTGGCTTTGACCTGGGAGTGAATAAAGTAAATGTTGTACACAATGAATTTCCCGAATATACGGGCGCCGGCGCTGTGGTTTCTGTAATGGAAAATAAAATGGACACCGCCGATATTGATTTCGAAGGACGGTTTCAATCCACATATTTATCCTCCCCAATTTATAGTTCGCACGCAAGCATTATGGCAACTATGATTGCCGGAGCCGGTAATACATTTTTTGAATCTAAAGGAGCTGCATTGGGATCTACAATAACATCTTCCAGCTTTGCAACATTATTGCCGGATGCGGATGCTGCGTACCAGGAATTTAATATCTCGGTGCAGAACCATTCATACGGTACTGGAATTGAAAATTTTTATGGCGCTGATGCAGCCGCTTATGATTTAAGTGCAATAAATAATTATGCTCTCATGCATATTTTCTCAGCGGGGAATTCAGGTACTTTAACTGACACAATTGGTAATTATCATGGAGTTACCAATTATGCAAATATTACCGGCAGCTTTAAAATGGCAAAGAACATTATTACTGTTGGGGCTACGGATTCTTTTGGCCTTGTTGTGCCATTAAGCTCAAAAGGCCCCGCGTATGATGGACGTGTAAAGCCTGAGCTTGTTGCTTTTGGTCAGGACGGTAGCTCCGGAGCCGCCGCTATAGTTTCAGGCACCGCATTATTATTGCAGCAAGCATATAAAGAAAATCACAGTGGGGCGCTTCCAGCTTCCGCATTGGTAAAAGCAGTTCTGATTAACAGTGCCAATGATGTGGAAACAAAAAATATAGATTATAAATCTGGTTATGGAAGCCTAAACAGTTATAAGGCTATGATAACATTACTGGCTGAAAATTATTTTAGTGGCAGCGCAGCCAACAAGGGATTGGTAAGTTATAGTCTTCATGTGCCCGAAAATACTGGACAACTTAAAATGACGTTGGTATGGAATGATCCGGCTGCTGCACCTAATGCTAGTAAAGCATTAATAAATGACCTGGATATGGAATTACAATTGCCTGAAGCTTCGCAAATCTGGGAGCCCTGGTTATTAAATACTTTTCCAAATCCCGATTCATTAGCATTATTGCCCTCCAGGGGAAGAGATAGCCTGAATAACGTAGAACAAATCACAATAGAAAATCCGAAAGCAGGAGATTATATAATTAATGTATCCGGGTTTAATGTTGCCACATCCCTTCAGCAATTTTTTGTTGCATTCCAAATGGATTCAGCATCTGAATTTAAATGGTATTATCCCGGCAGGCTCGATAACGTTTTTTCAGGTGACGCTAATATAATAAGATGGGAACCTGATTTTTTGGCGACCATGGGTGAGCTTTCATTTAGTAATGACGGCGTAATCTGGAAAGACATTAACGATTCTGTTGATCTTACCAGGGGATATCTTAAATGGTTGGTGCCCGATACTTTTTCTCGCGGTATACTCCGGATGAATATTAATGGCCAGTATTTCTACTCAGATACCTTTACAATATCGTTGCCACTCAGAACTTTTGTAGGATTTAATTGCACCGATTCTTTTATGTTTTACTGGAATAAAGTTCCGGGTATTTTAAATTACGAATGTTATCACCTTGGTAACAGATACATGGAACCTTTTGCTTTAACCAGGGATACAACCATAATATTGGATAAGGCAAACAACCCTTCTACCCATTATGCGGTAGCTCCTCTTTTAGAAAATAAAGTAGGCCTTAGAAGCTACGCTTTTGACTATAATACGCAAGGTGTGGCTTGTTACATTAAAACATTTTCTGCAGCCCTCATTGATGGCTCTTCCGTAGAAATTAATCTTTTGCTGGGAACCATATTGGAGATAGTTAAAATTACCTGGGAAAAATATACTCCTGCAGGATACCTGCCGCTCCAGGCAATAGTATCTCTCTCGGGCCTGGAATATTCTTACCTGGATGGAACACCAGGTCAGGGCGAGAATGTATACCGGGCAGCTATTGAATTAAGTAATGGACAAACGATTTATAGCCAACCTGAATCAGTTTACTATTTGAACAATAATGTCTACGTAATCTATCCCGACCCTGCACTTCGAAGCGGGACCATAAATATTATTTCCAGAGAGGTTAATGACGCTGTTGCAGAAATAATTAATTCAAGCGGGGAAATGATCATGCGGCTAAAACTCGATGATATCCTGGTTTCAATACCTACCGATAAACTCAACAATGGTTTATACATGATACACATTACGAATGGTAAAGCAAGCAATGAACTGCTGAAATTAGTGGTTTATTAAATATTAATTTCTATAAAATTCATTGCAGATGTTTCGTCCAAAACTTATGTTTTAATCAGGTCTGCTTATCCTATCTTGTAAATGAAGTCAATTAACTTTCAAAATAAGCAAGCTTAATTAGGTTGGCAGGATTAGCTTTACACCGATTCTATCGGACACTATTCAGCGCTAACAAGCTATGCTCTTATTTTAAAATTGGGAAGAGAGTTATCTATTGAAACACATGTAATCTCATCTTAAAGATCTTTTTCGCACGACAATTTATTCATTAATCTATATTAAAATTTTGTAATGTAAATGAGTGAATAATTATATTCTTTATCTTGTATAAATTTCTTAGCAATTATTAAGACTGTATAAAATGAAAAAAAAAAAATTTTTAATTCTGATAGCTGGTTTTGAAATTGCAGGTTATTCATGCAAAAAGCCTGATTTTTCTCAGTCCAATCCAACGGCTCCGCTCATCTCGTGCCCCGTTAAAGAATATAAAGACGGAAGATATTGGCAGACCATTATATGGTCTAATATTACTTGTGAGGAATGCAAGGCAAAAAGCGGAACCCATACAACGCATGACACACAATTTAATATTGACTATACTATCCGGGATTCATCATGGTGTGAATAAGGAGATAAGCCATGTGTGATTCAACTTTAACTAAAACAGCTATTTTGCTTGTCAATAGTTCTTACTTTTGTTTCTTAATCTAAATTTTTATTATGTTTTCCGAAATAAAATTCACAGAAAAAATAAATTCCATTATTGAAAGTAAAAGCCTTTTAGATCATCCGTTTTATCAAAAATGGAATGAAGGAACGCTTTCTAAAGAAATGCTTTGTGAATATGCTAAACAGTACTATCATTTTGTAAAACATTTTCCGCGTTTTGTAAGCGCAGTTCACTCCAATTGTGATGACATCGGCGCAAGGAAAATATTAATGGAAAACCTGGCCGATGAGGAAGGATTTAAAACAGGAACCGATAATCACCCTCAATTATGGATGAACTTTGCAGCCAGCTTAGGCCTCACGGCCGAAGAGGTGAAAGCAACTCAGCCCCTGAAAGAAACAGAACAACTGGTGCAGCAGATGTATGAGCTCACCTCATCATCTTTTTACATTACAGGGCTATCCGCTTTGTATGCCTATGAATTCCAGGTACCTGAAATTTCTAAAACCAAAATTAAGGGACTTAAGGACTTTTACGGAATAAATTCAGAGAAAGCTATTGAATTTTTTAGTGTTCATGAAGAAGCAGATGTGGTTCATTCAAGAGATGAAATTAATATTATCCTGAGGGAAACGAGAACAGAGGAAAGTCAAAATGCAGTATTGAATGGAGCTGAGAAATCAGCCACAGCTATGTGGGTTTTTCTTGATGGAATTTATAACAATTATTGCACTGCATCAGCCTGATGAATATAAACTAACATTTAGGAACAGATGTCCATCTAATTTATCTTGGGTTAACAGATTAGACCCATGCTCTTAAGCTTACATTGCTGGGCATATTTATTACCATGCATTTGTTGGGACGAAGCACTCCTGAATTCCGGCCTGCTGATGCCGTTCGCATTAAAAAGGAAGCAATGACAACACACCGAATATCTCAAGCTTCTTAGCAATAAATATTAGCTGAGTTTTGACAATAGATTTGTCGCATTCACCTCCCTATATTGACGCATTCGTACAGCTTAAAAACCTGATATTGATATCATCTTTGCATTATTCTATTAAAAAATAATAGGATGTCCAACTCTAAAACATTTATAACCTTAATTTCAAACAACAATTTTATGGCAACAATGCAAAAGATTACATTGAATCTATGGTTTGATAAACAAGCCGAAGAAGCAGTAAATTTTTACACTTCTGTTTTTAAGAATTCAAGCATTATCAGAACAACGCGGTATGGTAAAGAGGGATATGAGATTCATAAAATGCCTGAAGGAACAATCATGACCATTGAATTTGAGCTGGAAGGTCAAAAATTTATTGCACTGAATGGAGGCCCGGTATTCACATTTAATGAAGCAATATCTTTTATTGTGAATTGCGAGAACCAGGACGAAGTGGATTATTATTGGGATAAACTTTGTGAAGGCGGAGATAAAAAGGCGCAGCAGTGCGGCTGGCTGAAAGATAAATTCGGATTGTCATGGCAGGTCGCCCCTACCCTACTGCCCGAACTGCTTTCAGACAGCGATCATAAAAAATCGGAACGTGTTATGAAAGTAATGCTTCAAATGAAAAAACTGGACGTCCATGCACTCCGTCAGGCATATGAAGGAAACTGATAAATGAGAATCCTTCAAATTCGAATTCATTATTATGACTCCAATAGGTAAATAATCATCAGCATGTATGGATGTGTATGCTGTTGCGTATGGATAATCATCACCAAAGAAGCGCAACCATATTGATTTCCAGAAATAATATAGATAAAATTGAAACCATAAATAAACCGATTGCCGGAACAGGGGTAATTCACATAGCCCTTATAAAGGGTCTGGAAAGTCCCAATCTTGCTGTTTATCTAAAAGAACCTTCTACCATCACAAAGGCTTTTGGTATCAAAAAAGTTGGTAGCATCCTTTTAGTGAAAGTGGATAAAGTAAAAAATTTTATAGAAGCGTTTGAAAATTGAACCAGGAATTCGTAACAGCTCGTGGATTAGTCTTTCATTATGTAAAGATTGATAATCCATTTAAACACAAAAGCTGAAAAAGCTTTCAATCCTTTGTATCATTCTGATTGTTTTTCAGAAATCAAACTTGCTGCCCACACTTCATTATTTTCCTGTTACTACTATTTTATTTATTTCAGCCGAATGTCCGTTGCTGAGTTTGCAGAAATAGATTCGGGAGTTACTGTCGCAGCATTCCAGTTGACCTGGATAGTCTCCATTGGATACATTTCTTTTTAGCACGATATTATTTTCTTGAAACAGATAATTAAAATTTTATTATAAACTTGTATATTATATGTAGGATTAGTATATTTGCAATTACAATAATTAATTAGAATAAAAATAAAAAAAATATGTGGACTAAAACTCATTTTCTCGTTACTAAAGAGGCAACCAAGGAACAAATGTGGAAGCTATTTTCAGATGTCAATAACTGGCACCGGTGGGACTCCGGGATTGAATATGCAAAAATGGACGGCAAGTTTGAAAAAGGCAACCATTTCCTCCTGAAGCTTAAGGGTGGTCCTAAGGTAAATATTGAATTGGTAGAAACTATCGAGAACAGGAAGTTTGTTGACTTAACAAAATTTCCTCTTGCTAAAATGTACGGTGAGCATACCTTTGAAAATACTCCGGCTGGCTTGAAAATTACCACAACAATGAAGGTAAAAGGAATTCTAAGCTTCTTATGGGTTAAGCTTGTTGCCAGTGGCATTGCCAATGCATTGCCCGAAGAAATGCAACAGCAGGTAAAATTTGCAAGTCAACTTTAATTTGATGAAACACAATGTGGAAGCTTTCAGCTTTGAAAAAGCGGAAGACAGTACCGGTTTTTTACTTTGGCAGGTAACCAACCTTTGGCAACGGGAGATTAAAAAAGCGCTTGAGAAATTCGGATTAACTCATTCTCAGTTTGTTTTGCTTGCGAGCACATTCTGGCTTTCACAGCACCAGGCAGATGTAACCCAGATCAACCTTTCAGCCCACACTAAAATTGACCCGATGACTACCTCAAAAGTGTTGCGGACGCTACAGACCAAAGGACTGCTCCAACGAAAAGAGCACCATTCTGATACCAGGGCAAAAACTGTTGAGCTAACGGAGAATGGAAAGAAAATCACGCGTGAATCTGTTAAAACCGTTGAGAAATTTGACATGCTTTTTTTTTCACCCCTTGCTAATAAAATATCCGCGTTTAACAATAAATTGTCATTGTTATTGTCACAGTAGATAACAGATAACTGAAACAAATTTTTCCTTTAAGCGACGTATTAAAACAACCTTTTACTCTTTCTGTTGTTATACTTTAAAATTTCAACGTCCTACCTGCAATTGTTGAATCCTTTTTGTAAATCTATTTGTAAGTACTCACTTTAATTAATAACAACGATACCATGCGAGAAATCCAAAAAATAATTACAATCACCTTTACTTTTATCACTACACTATCCTTATTTTTTCAATCATGCAACAACATGAACAGCAGGAACAACACCGACAGTTCGTCTGTTGCTGTGGCTGATACATCTCCCAAAACATCCGGAGATTTAATGCCAATGAATCCCAAACCAGATTGGGGCAAAGGCATGACAGACCAAATGGCTGTAATAATTGAAAAATTAAAAAGCTTTAATGCTCCGCCTATCGTTACTTTATCTGCACAGGAAGCCCGGAAACAACCCTCACCTGCTGACGCTGCCATGGCGGTTATGAAAGAACATAATTTACCGGAGCCAGCTAATAATGTAGATACAATGGGTAAAGATATTCCGGTACCTGGCGGGCAGATTCATCTCCGTATTTATACCCCTAAAACAGGAAAGGATTCTTATCCTGTTGTTGTTTATTACCATGGCGGAGGCTGGGTAATTGCAGATCTGAATACCTACAATGCTTCTGCCCAGGGATTGGCAAACCAGGTAGAAGCGGTAGTAGTATCAGTAGCTTACAGACAAGCTCCTGAACATAAATTTCCGACAGCTCATAAAGACAGTTATGCCGCGTATGAATGGACATTAAAAAATGCAGCTTCTATAAAGGGGGATCCAAAAAGAATTGCCGTAGTAGGTGAAAGTGCAGGCGGTAATTTGGCGGCGGCTGTAAGTATGATGGCAAGGGATAAAAAAGTACAACTTCCTGTTTACGAAGTATTAGTATATCCTATTGCAAATTATGATTTTAATTCTCCTTCTTATCAGGAAAGTGACAGCACTAAACCCCTTAATACTGCAATGATGAAATGGTTTTGCGATAAATATTTAAATAGTCCTTCTGATGGTAAAAACCCAACCATTTCATTGGTAAATGCAAACCTTAAAGGTTTACCGTCCACCACGATTATAGCAGCACAATATGATCCATTACGAAGTGAAGGGGAAATGCTTGCCGATAACTTGAAAAAGGCAGGCGTTAATACTAATTATAAATTATACGCTGGAACAACCCATGAATTTTTCGGTATGGCAGCTGTAGTTCCAGAGGCTAAGGATGCGGAGGCTATGGCTGCCTCGGATTTGAAAAGCGCATTTAATAAATAGATAAGCTATACGGAACACAAAATATGTTCAAGTATACACTGAAAAAAAAAAGAAGGGAATGTTATACTTCTACTTCTTCTTTTTTCATATTTCCAAATTCAAACTCTCCATTCCTTCCTTTTGTCACCATAATTTCATTGTCGCTGCTCACATCACCAGCAAGAATTTTCTTAGATAACTCATTCACAATATCCTTTTGAATAACACGCTTAAGAGGACGCGCACCATATTGCGGATCGAAACCTTCGGCAGCAAGTTGCTGAACCACTTCTTCTGAAAACCCGATCCGGATATTATTTTTCATGAGCATGTTCTCTAAGTGCTTGAGCTGAACGCGCACGATCTCTCCGATTTCATCTTCCATCAATGGTGTAAAGAGAATGATGTCGTCAATACGGTTGAGAAATTCAGGCCGTACGGATCTTTTAAGTTGCTCCATAACCTCCAGCTTGGTAGTTTCCATAACCGCCATCTTAGTGTGTGCATTCACTCCTGCAAAATTTCTTTGAATGATCTCTGCACCGAAGTTTGACGTCATGATAATAATGGTATTTTTAAAATTCACTACACGTCCTTTATTATCCGTCAATCGTCCATCATCTAATACCTGCAATAAAATATTAAAAACATCCGGATGTGCTTTTTCAAATTCATCGAGCAGAATTACCGAGTACGGTTTCCTGCGAACGGCTTCTGTTAATTGCCCGCCTTCATCATAACCAACATAACCAGGAGGGGCACCAATCAGCCTTGAAACAGCATGCCGTTCCTGGTATTCACTCATGTCAATCCGCACCATTAAAGAATCATCATTGAACATTACTTCTGCCAATGCTTTAGCGAGTTCTGTTTTACCAACGCCGGTAGTCCCCAGGAAAATAAAAGAGCCTATCGGTTTTTTGGGATCGCTCAAGCCTGCACGGTTCCTGCGTATGGCATCACTCACCGCAGCAATTGCTTCCTCCTGACCGATAACACGTTTGTGTAATTCCTCTTCAAGGCGCAGCAGCTTTTCCCTCTCACTTTGCAGCATCCGGCTAACCGGAATGCCTGTCCACTTTGAAACTATTTCTGCAATATCTTCGGCATCGACCTCTTCTTTTAGCATGCGACTGCCTTTGTTCAGCTCATTCAGCTGCTCTTCAAATTGCTTCAGCTGCTGTTCGGCTTCGCGGATTTTTCCGTACCGCAATTCGGCAACCTTGCCATAGTCCCCTATCCTTTCAGCCTGCTCTGCCTGAAGCTTAAAATCTTCGATTGAAAGCTTTGTGTCCTGGACATTATCGGCGATGTCTTTTTCCTGTTGCCACTTCGCTTTTAATTCATTACGATCATCGGTCAGATTTGCGATTTCCTTATTGAGGTCATCGAGCTTCTTTTTGTCCTGTTCGCGTTTAATAGCTTCACGCTCAATCTCAAGCTGACGAATTTTCCTTTCTATCTCATCCAATTCTTCCGGTACGGAGTCTATCTGCAACCGCAGCTTTGCGGCTGCTTCATCAATAAGGTCAATAGCTTTATCAGGAAGAAAACGATCGCTGATGTACTTGGAAGATAGTTCGACAGCAGCTATGATCGCTTCATCTTTAATCCGAACCTTATGGTGCGTTTCATAACGCTCTTTTAATCCCCTGAGGATGGAAATTGCATCTTCTTCATTGGGTTCATCGATGATTACTTTTTGAAAACGGCGTTCAAGAGCTTTGTCTTTCTCGAAGAATTTCTGATATTCATTTAAGGTGGTAGCACCGATAGTCCGCAGTTCACCTCGTGCAAGTGCGGGCTTAAGGATATTGGCAGCATCCATAGCTCCTTCAGTTGCGCCGGCACCTACCAGGGTGTGAATTTCATCGATAAACAAAATGATCTGGCCATTACTTTCTGTTACTTCTTTGATTACAGCTTTTAACCGTTCCTCAAATTCTCCACGAAATTTTGCACCAGCCACCAAAGCACCTGTATCAAGCGCAAAAATGCTTTTCGTCTTCAGGTTTTCGGGAATGTCGCCGTTTACTATGCGGTGAGCGATGCCTTCCGCAATTGCTGTTTTACCAACGCCCGGTTCACCAACGAGGATGGGATTATTTTTTGTTCTGCGTGAAAGGATATGAAGCACACGCCGAATCTCTTCATCACGACCAATCACCGGATCTAACTTACCTCTTTGGGCAAGCTCATTAAGGTTACGTGCATATTTATTCAATGCGTTATAGGTTGATTCCGCATTCTGATCAGTTACCTTTCTTCCCTTTCGTAATTCAGCTATAGCAAGTTTTAATTCTTTCTCATTGACTCCGGCATCTTTTAAAATTTTGGACACCTGATCTGTTCCGCTCAGCAAAGCCAGCAGCAGATGCTCTACAGAAACAAACTCATCCTTAAATTCCTTTAAATACGATTGTGCCTTAAGCAGCACCTGGTTCGCATCATTAGATAAATACTGCTGCTGCGATCCGCTTACTTTAGGCAATTTTGAAAGCAATTCGCTGAGGCGGGTTTCCAGCGGGCCCGTGTTTACGCCGATTTTTTTTAATAGGAAGCCAACCACATTTTCATCAGCAAGCAGAAGTCCCTTTAATAAGTGAGACGTTTCGATCTGTGAACTTTGATTGGCGAAGGCTAGCTCCTGCGCTTTCTGAACAGCATCCTGACTTTTTATCGTGAAGTTGTTAAGGTTCATAAATTTAAATTGAGATTGTCAGCAAAAATCGGAATCAATACTGTTGTCAGATTAATTGCTTGCTTCAAAAATATTTCAGTGCACAATTGAGCATCAAGAATTTCACCAACTTAAATAGAAGGATTTTTCGTGACAATTTTACTCAGAATCAGAGAAAATGATGACGACGTTGCGGACTGATTAATTTATCTGGAAATTTTGGCGGTAAGTAACACAAAAACTATTTGAACTTAAAAGATAATCTTATCTTAATATTTCTATGACTGACCATGGTTCCTGATCCTGAAAATACAGGCTTTATACTCGCGGCTGACTTTATAAATAATACCTCACAATCACTCTTTCTTACCGGGAAAGCGGGGTCAGGAAAAACTACGTTCCTGCGTTTCATCAAAGAATATACTTCTAAAAATACAGTGGTAGTGGCTCCCACAGGAGTTGCCGCAATAAATGCAGGAGGTGTTACGATCCATTCTTTTTTTCAATTGCCACCAGGAAACTTTTTAATTGAATCTTCAGAACAGCAGCTTCCTGCAAATTTTTTTAACAGGAACACGCTTTTCAAAACTCTGCGGATCAGTAGAGAAAAACGCGAGTTGATAGAAGAGCTTGAATTACTTATTATCGACGAGATAAGCATGGTGCGCTGCGACTTGTTGGATGCAGTTGATACCGTGCTCAAGTCGGTTCGGAAGAAGCACGATCAGCCTTTCGGTGGCGTACAGCTTTTGTTTATAGGAGATCTTTTTCAATTACCACCGGTCATAAATGAGCGGGAATGGAGAATCTTAAGTAATACATATGAAGGGCCTTATTTTTTTCACTCACAAGTAATAAAACATAAGTTTCCCCTGTATATAGAATTAAAAAAAATCTACCGTCAAAAAGAAGAGGTATTTATCGGCTTATTAAACCGTGTTCGGAACAACAATATTTCAGAAGAAGATATTCAGCTATTAAACAGTCGGTACCGGAGCATTTTGAATCAGCATGAGCAGGAAAACTATATACTTCTCACCACTCATAATTATAAGGCTGACCAGGTAAACAATACACGATTGCATGCGCTGCAGGGAAAGATTTATGAATTTCCGGCAGAAGTGCAGGGCGAATTTGGTGATCACAATGCTCCTGCTGACAGGATACTTAGGCTCAAGCAAGGCGCTCAGGTAATGTTTATTAAAAATGATTCCGGTGAAGAAAGAAAGTACTACAATGGAAAGCTTGGAGTGATAAAATCCATTGCAGATGGAAAGATAACCGTGAGCTTTCCGGAAGAAGGTCGGGATCTTATCCTTCAACAGGAAACATGGAGAAATATCCGCTATAATTATGATAAAGAAAAAGACAGAATCGATGAAGAAGCACTTGGCACGTATAAGCAATATCCGATACGTCTCGCCTGGGCCGTTACCATTCATAAAAGCCAGGGACTCACTTTTGATAAAGTAATTATTGATGCTGGTGAATCCTTCGCACCAGGGCAGGTATATGTGGCATTGAGCCGTTGCACTACTCTGGAAGGAATTATTCTTTACTCAAAAATCAGGGACAGCAATATTTTAAATGATTTACGCATCCATGCATTCGCAAATGCTGAAAGCAGCCTTGAAGAATTGCAGCAACAGCTGAAATCTGAAAAAAATCAATACTGGTCAATGAGGCTCATTGATACCTTTGATTTTAAAAAAATACTTGAGGCTATTGCAGACTTTCGGTCATCTCTCGCTGGAAAAAAACTTCCTGACGAACAGGCAGCCATTTCACTTTGCAGTACATTAACTGCAAATGCTGGCCTTCAACAGGAAATTGCAATGAAGTTTAAGAACCAGCTTCATAAAATCCTTATTGAGGCAATGAAGAATAGTAACAATGAACCATTGAAAGACAGAACGGCAAAGGCCATCATCTATTTTTGCGATGCATGTTTAAAAGAACTATTGCAACCTATCGAACAATATTTGTTGTCATTAAAAGGAAAGCCAAAGGTCAGGAAACATACAAAGGATGTTAAAAATTTGTCCGACAGCATTCTTAAGGTAATGAGGCGAATGCAGCAAGCAAAATTTGGTGAAGTAGCTTTTGTAAGCTCATCTAATCAATTGCAGTCACAGTCTGAAAGAATATCAATTGCTGCAAAGCAGATTGGGATGAAAGCTGAAAAAGGAAGCAGTATCCGTGAGAGCCTTAAAATGTTTTTAGATGAAAAAAGTATCGAAGAAATTGCCCGAACACGAAACCTCACCATTGGTACTATAGAAAGTCATTTGGTTTCATGCATTAAAACGGGTGAATTGAATTTATTCCGGTTTTTAAAGGCAAATCGTATCGATGCCATTATGGATTTAGTGCAAAATGGAAAAGAACTCTCTCTATATAGTATTAAGCTGAAACTGCCTTCGGATTATTCCTTTAATGAAATACGCGCGGTGCTAAACCATATAGAATGGATGGAAAAAAACAAGTTGTAAAATTGCGTCTGGTATTTTAGAAAATATGCAAGACCAAGCCTCTAAATTGAACTGATTGAATAAAATTACTTCCACTATTTTAATCAAATCTGAAGCCAGCCGGCTCGGCTTTAATTATTGCGGCATATCCAAAGCGGAGCATTTAGAGGAGGAGGCAAGACGG
Organism: Chitinophagales bacterium; assembly: GCA_013816805.1. Classification (NCBI taxonomy): domain Bacteria; kingdom Pseudomonadati; phylum Bacteroidota; class Chitinophagia; order Chitinophagales; species Chitinophagales bacterium. Next base: position 57,827 of record JACDDS010000013.1, read on the forward strand.
CTCGAAATGTGGCTTAACAAGGGTATGCATGGGAAAATGAAATACATGGAAAATCACTTTGATTTGCGTGTCGATCCAACCAGGCTTGTTCCCGGTGCAAAATCAGTGATTTCGCTTCTTTATAATTACTATAACAATGAAACCTTACTTGATAAAGAAGAACCAAAAATTTCGAAATATGCTTTTGGTAAAGATTACCACTTTGTAATCAAAGAAAAACTTTACCAGCTATTTGAATCGATCAAAGAAAAAATTGGAGCAATCAACGGCAGGGTCTTCGTGGATTCAGGACCTGTACTGGAAAGGGCATGGGCGGAAAAAAGCGGGCTGGGCTGGATCGGCCGCAATGGAAATCTTATTAATAAAGAAAGCGGCTCCTTTTATTTTCCAGCGGAAATCATCCTGGACCTTGAGCTGGAATACGATTCCCCGGTTAAAGATTATTGCGGCAGCTGCACAAGGTGCGTGGATGCCTGCCCTACTGATGCGATATTTGGAGATAAGGGAGTGGATGGAAGTAAGTGTATCTCCTATTTCACCATTGAATTGCGTGATCAGATTCCTGATGAAATGCATGAAAAATTTAAAGGCTGGATGTTCGGCTGCGACATCTGCCAGGATGTTTGCCCCTGGAACCGTTTTGCAAAACAGCATGAAGAAAAGCAATTTTTGCCTTCAGCAGAATTACTTGGAATGAAAAAAAATAATTGGGAAGAATTGACTGAAGAAGTTTTCCAATCTGTATTTAAAGACTCTCCACTCAGGCGCGCAAAATTCGAGGGAATAAAACGAAATGTGAGATTTTTAAATCTTGAAAAAGTGAAGTAGTCAATACTTAACTATTAGGCTTAGCCTTAAAGAGCTAGTCAATTAATAATACGCATCAAACTTCTTTCCTCCACTGTTTCGCCCTCCGAAGGTTGGGGGCGGTGGTTATGATTTCCGCCGTTCCTCTTCGAGAGACACGGCGGGGGTTAAGAGACGAACCCGGCATAAGTGCATCAGAGCATCTGCTGCCCGCCTCTTTTAATCTGCAAGATCACTTCACTATTACTGCTATTTTTATTTTTTGATTAATCATTTTTTTTTATTTTTAACTATTATATCATTAATTCATGAAACAGTTTACTCTTCTCAACTACCTGTTAATTGCAGCGCTAATTCTTAAAATTTAAAATTCTTATGCCCAGGTGAATATTAATCTTTATAAAGATGAGGCACGGGCACCTCCTTTAACTGGAATCCTGTTCCATCAGGATGGACCGTAAGCTTTAACTCTTCAGGGAACCAAATGACGGTTACGAATATAACCCAGGCAATAACAAAAACAGTTTATGTTTCAGCGTCCTATTCCGGCATGAATGCCAGCACCAGCCTTATTGTAGAATTTAACGATTGTAGTGGCGGCGGCGGTTGCAGCCCGTGTAAAACTGAAGCGAAGGATCGCAACCTCTTACGGGCATAAGGGTTTATCCTAATCCTGCTTCCGGCTCATTGCATTACATTCTGCCGCACGATAGTAATAAATGGCAGCTTGAGCTATACAATTTAGTAGGCCAAAAATTCTTATCCGAAAAGGCTATAGAAAATGAGGGAACACTTAATGTAAATAACGTGCCTGCCGGAATTTATCAGCTCCGATATTTTGAAGGCAGCTATTCGAGGTCAACTTTAATTTCTATCATTCATTAAGCACTCATATGGCATTTATGAAATCCTGTAAATCCATTGTTTTTGCTTTTGCCTGTATTGTTCCAATTTGTCTTTCTGCGCAACAGACTCACTCATTAGGCATTCACATTGGTAAATCAAAATACTCGGATTGGAAAGGAATGCACCAGTTTGAATTTGGAATCGATTATGAATATATAACCAGGCAAAATATTATTATTCATCCTTTATTTAATTACTATAGCGGTGGAATACTCAACATTATGCCTTTTGCTCCCAACTCTGACTTGATTATTGGAGATGAAGCCTCTGAAGTAGGTTTGGGTGCGGGCTATCAGTTAAGGCCAATGATGCATTCTTGTATTTTAGTGAAGCCTCACATTGATTTCTTATATCACACCCTGAACGAAGATTTTGTGCTGGTAGCAGGTTTTCACTCCGGTGGTTGGTATGAGATTATATTCGGTGGAAAACAATACAAAAGCTTTGGAACTGCTTTGGCTTTGGATGTCGAGTATCCATTAAGCAAAAGATTTTCACTCAGCCTTTATGGTAGTCAAAAAATTTTCTTTACCGGACCGAACTCTTTTTCTATTGGGGCAAAAGTTAATGTGTTATTCTATATGCAATGAGGAACGTCACTATATTATTTTCCGGCTTACTTCTGATAAGCAGCCTTTATAGTAAAGCGCAGCTTTCAAATACCATTTTTACCCATATTGCCCTCGTGGATTTTTCTGACTGGTCGGGTAATTATAGTGTAGAAACCGGTCTGGATTATCGTTATTCATTTAAGCCGAAAATTACTGCAGAAGGTAATTTCAATTACTACCATACTGATATTTCGGACGTTGTTTTAAACGGCATTCCTAATAATGGTGCAGTTTATAACAGAACCATTTCAGAGATAAGCATAGATGGCGGCTATGCTTTCACATTAAAAAATAAATGCCTGCAAATTATTCCTTCTGCAGGATTAACGTATCGTTTCCGTCATGATGATTATGTACAGAATAACCGCGTAGATTCTTTTATAAACCTGCCCTATCCTCCATTTATCCCGGGCACAATTAAATCTAAAGACTTAGGCTGGATGGCGGGCTTAAACATAGATTACCACATCACTCAGTGGCTTCTTTTAGGTATTTATGGAAACCGAAAGCGCTATGATGCAGGCCCTAATTCTTTTTCAATGGGCTTACGGGGGGCATTTCTTTTTAACTTCATTTATTTTCTCCCGCAGCTTCACTTTACGCCAAACTCTGGCGCAGCAAGGAAGCTGCGAATGGATTCAGCAGGTCCTTAAATTAAATAAGAATTCCTCCTGTCGGAGTGCGCTATTTCTGGTTTCGCAACTTCCTCCGCTCACCCTGATCAACTCAGCACAGTGAAGCTGCCAGGAGATCAATCGGAATGAAAAAAAATGACTGGGAAGATTTGACTGAAGAGATTTTTCAATCTGTATTTAAGGACTCGCCATTGAAGCGAACAAGATTTGAAGGAATAAAACGAAACCTGAAATTCTTAGATACAGCGGAGATAATAGAAACGTAATTTTTAATTTCAGCTGTTGATTTATCTATATAAGCATCAGAAAAATATTATAAAAGAAATTCTCACACAAAACTTTTATGCTTCGGCAATTGGTTTATGATCACAATCGAGACATAAACATTCCGGGATGAAGAAAAATGTTATAGTAACGGCCATTCTAAACTTTTTTCAGTGAATACGTTCTCCTTTAATTTCCAGCGATTCCATAATTTCTTTTTCCGTTTCCAGCATTTCTTTCCATCGTTCATTTACGACTGGTTCTGGCATATACCTTTTTGCAAGCTCCATAAACAAAGTATAATGTCCCGCCTCTGATTCCATAAACTGCCGGTAAAACTTCCGTAATTCTGGCTCAGATAAGCCTTCAGAGAGTAAGCGAAAACGTTCGCAGCTTCTGGCTTCTATAAGTGCAGATACCAAAAGCTTGTCCATGAGCTGCTGCTCAATAGGGCCACCGCCCCGAATAAGCTTGCGCAACTGATTCACATATTCATCTTTGCGCTGCCTGCCTAATTTTAAGTTTCTTTTCTTTATTTCCGCTAGTACCATCCGGAAATGACCCCACTCCTCAGTGACAATGGGAGAAAGCTTTTCAACCAGTTCTGTATAATCCGGGTAATTCTGAATCAGTGAAATACAGGTAGAAGTTGCCTTCTGCTCACAGTAGGCATGGTCTGTAAGGATATCCGAAAGGGATAATGCTGCAAGATCTGCCCATCGCGGATCGGTTGGTAATTGAAGTCTGAACATAGAATGAAGTTATCGGTTATTTTAAATCAGCAATGACTCAATACCGTGTTTTAAATTTGCTCTGCAATTTACTTTTAATGGCTCCGTTCCCCGTTTCATTATCTTTCCCTGCGTGAAAATTCTTATCATTCGCTTCTCCTCTATTGGTGATATTGTACTCACCACACCGGTAGTTCGCTGTCTGAAAAAACAACTTCCATCTTCAGAAATTCATTATCTCACCAAACCTTCTTACAACAGTATTATAAAAAATAATCCTTACATCAATAAAACACACTACCTGAATGAGCGGTTAAGCGACACTATTACTGAGTTAAGAAATGAAAAGTATGATCTGATAATAGACCTGCATAATAATTTTAGAACCTGGCTCATAAAAATGCAACTGGGTGTAAAATCTATAGCATTTAATAAATTGAATTTTGAAAAATGGATTTATGTAACCTTTAAATGGAATGTGCTTCCGGATATCCATATTGTTGACCGCTACCTGGAGACAGTGCGCTACCTCGGAGTAAAAAATGATGGCGAAGGGCTTGATTATTTTTTGTCGGCGCAAGATGTGGTAAGCTTGGAAAGTTTGCCGCTTACCCACCTGCACGGATTTATTGCAGTGGTAATTGGTGCAAAACACATTACCAAGAGATTGCCTCTTGATAAATTGAAAAACCTTTGCAGGTTACTTGCTTATCCTGTTGTCCTGCTGGGTGGGCCGGAAGATAAGGACCAGGGTGATATTATTGCGGGGGAAGAACCTTTAAAAATATTCAACGGATGTGGGAAGTTTACCCTTAATCAATCTGCCTTTTTAATAAAAACGTCACTCTCTGTGATTACCCATGATACAGGTCTAATGCATATTGCGGCTGCCTTTAGAAAAAAAATCATTTCAATCTGGGGGAATACGGTACCGGAATTTGGAATGTACCCTTATGTAAGAGGAGTAAATAGACCTCTCTCAAAAATGGTGGAAATAGAAAAACTGTATTGCAGGCCCTGTTCTAAAATAGGCTATAAAAGGTGTCCCGAAGGGCATTTCAAATGCATGAATTTAATCGATGAAAGACGCATACCGGAGCTATTAAAAACTTTACAATAATCTGAAATACTAGTAGTTTCCCTCCAGTGATTCAACGATCAATTCCAGATCGCGGTTTTCCTGCGGATCGTAAACATCACGTAAGCTATAACCGAAAAATTGACTCATCTTATTCCAGTAAAATGCAGATATTGGGTTCTTGTATTCTTTTATAAGGTTATAAACACTAATGCCGGTTTGCCTTGCGACCAATTTCGTCAGTATTTGCCCCTGTGAGACGGTGAGGTCTTTTAAGTCTTTTTCATATAAATCATCCAGCTCGGTTTCTTTTTGCTTTATATATCTTTTGCGATCGCGCTTGTGGTCCATAGATTTAATTTCGATGTTTATTTCATTGAAAATTGTACCGGCCCTTTGAGCATAAGGATATACGATCATTACATTTCTCTTTAAATTATTGAAACGGGCTTGTTCAAGCGCATTAGCAAATGTTCTTTTAGATACTACTACCACTTCAGGCAATTGAAAGGTTGGAAAAGTATCGTTGTTCACGATCATGGCAGGCATTAAGGCACTGGTCTGAGCGATCATGTATGCCGGCAAAGTGACTACTAACATTAAAAGAAAAAGCTTCTTCACATTCGTTTGAATAGAAACGTTTTCAAGTAAAAATTATTCCTGCACATACCTTTGCAAAATTATTACACCACTTTAAGATTAACCGCTAACAATAAGTCCTTATTATTAGTTTGGCACTGATGAGTTCAATTGGGACAATCATTGATAACATCCTTGAGGAAATTTAACTTTATTGCAGCATTCATGACTGCAAACAAGATGCAAGAAAAAGAAAAACTAGCTGCCTTTATCAACGAACATTCTCTTTTTCAACCAAAAACTCCCGTGTTACTTGGGGTTAGCGGCGGCATCGATTCTACAACTATGTGTTATCTGTTCCGGGAATGCGGATTTAATTTTGGAATTGCACACATAAATTTTCAATTACGTGGATATGAATCCGATGAAGATGAAAAGTTTGTCACTGAATTAGCTCAACAATTCAGGGTTGCATTTTTTACAGAACGATTTGATACAGCATTATTTGCCAAAGAAAATAAAATCTCCATCCAGATGGCAGCCCGCACATTGCGTTATGGCTGGCTGGAACAAATCAGAAGAACAAATAGCTATCATTTTGTTGCAACGGCACATCATCAGGACGACCGGATTGAAACGGTTTTATTAAATATGTTCAGAGGATCAGGTATCAGGGGATTGCATGGCATGAAGCCAAAACAAGACAAAATTATACGGCCAATGCTTTGCTTTTCACGGGATGAAATAGAAAGCTTTGCAGGCTTAAATCACATACCATTCAGGCAAGACAGGTCGAATTTCGAAACAGAATATTATCGAAATAAAATCAGACATGAAATAATTCCCTCTATTGAAAAACATTATCCATCGTTTAAGAACACTTTTTCTGAGAATATAGAAAAATGGAAAGATGCGGAATGGCTTTATGATCAGATGGTCAGCCAGGTGAAAAAAAAAGTAATGGAAAAGAAGGGTGAGGAAACTTTTATCTCCATTTCAAGGCTGAAGTTATTTCCGGTAATACAAAATGTTCTCTTTGAAATATTAAAGGAATTTGATTTTAATACGGATCAAAGCAGGCAGGTTGCGGCTTCGCTAAACTCAATTTCCGGTAAGATCTTTTATTCCTCTACGCATCGCTTAATAAAAGACAGGAAGCATTTAATTATTTTATTAAAGGATAACGAATTCTCATCTGAAATCCTGATTTTCGAAAGCGACCAGCAGGTGAGCATTTTATCACTTCATATGGTCTTAAAATCGATTGAGAAAAATAACTTTATAATCCCAAAAGAAAATGCAGTTCATTGTTTAGATCAAAACCTTCTGGAGTTTCCGTTGTTGCTGCGCAGGTGGAAAAAAGGGGATTATTTTTATCCATTCGGTATGAAAAAAAAGAAAAAGAAGATCAGCGATTACCTCATCGACAAAAAAATACCGCTTCATCAAAAAGATAAAATTTTTGTAATTGAATCTGGGGGGAAAATTGTTGCAGTTGCCGGTGAGAGGATCGATGAAAGATTCAAAATCACTGACTCAACCGAAAAGATCTTTATAATTAAAACTACTGTTAAGTAATTTCAATAATAATGAAAAGTTAAGGTAATGAAGTTCTACGGTTTATGCTCCTTTGGCATATCAGGATTAGTACCTCTTTTTTGCTATTGATAATATACCGGCTTTAAGACCGTCCATTTCATGATAGGATAATAAAAACGTTCTCCTTTGTAGAAATATCCAAGCACAGCTACGGCATCAGTCTTAAAAGGAAATGGAGCCGTAAGGGTGTCTGTTTTATTATCTGAAGATTGTTCCGATGACCCGTTCACATGATCATTACCGATTAAAAGTAAAGTGTCGTTAACTTCTTTTTTTAAGCTGCTGACAGCAATTCCTTTCTTACCAGCCCATAAGGTGTCAAAGGCATAATTAGAATCCGGATTCAATAAATAAATACGGTAATAGGTTCCATATCCTGATCCTGCAACGCCACCGATCCATTGCTGGGAAGTAATGTTTATAACATTGGGAAATGCGTGCTGATGGCAGGTTTGCGGGCTGCTAATTAAATATATTAGAAGAATTGCTCTGATGGCCATTACCTGTTTTTAATCTTAAATTACACTGACTAATTGGTATTATAAAAATTTAATGCAATATTTTAAAGACAAGTTCCGTGAGCAGTGCACCCTCTTTTGCACCCGTATCATTCACACCCTTGGAACGTAAATCGTAATCGTGAAGCAATGAAAATATTTGCTGAATTTTTATTGCTGAAAAATTTTTTACTGCTGTTTTATATTCTTTAATTACATATGGAGAAAGACGAAGTAAGGATGCAATATCTGCATCGTTTTTAAAGCCTGACTGCTGTAATAAATACACTTTTGAAAAATAGCTGTAAAGCGAACCAAGGGTGAGTGCAAAAGGATTCGCACGGGCGTTAGCACTCAGGTTATATACGATTCTGTTTGCTTTTGTAACGTCCTTTATTGCCAGTGCCTTGTTTAATTCGAAAACATTATACTCTTTACTGATACCAATATTTGTTTCAACATCCTCTGCAGTAATGTCTTTTTTATGAGATACATTGAGCATCAGTTTTTCCAGCTCATTTGAAACCTTAGACAACTCATTGCCTACATATTCAACTACAAGAGCCGCAGCCTCTGGCTGAATGTTATAATTTTTTTCTTTAAGAAATTCATGTATCCACTGCGGCACCTGGTTTTCGAATAACTTTTTAGTGGTCATCAGAACCCCATTATCCCGGATAGCTTTGCCAACCCTGGTGCGTTTGTCAAAGTTTTCATACTTATAACAGATCACCAGGATAGTCGACTTTACCGGTTTCAAAACGTAATTTTCAAGAGCTTCCCATTTCTTCAGTAATTGTGCCTCCTTAACCATCAATACCTGGTAATTTGAAAACATGGGGTAATTTAATGCCCTCTGCCGAATTTCTACCGCCGTTGTGTCCTTTCCGTACAATATGGTCTGGTTAAAAGCCCGCTCGGATTCAGGCAATATATTATTCTCTATATAGTTACTGATAAGATCAATATAATAAGGCTCCTCCCCTTCTAAAAGATAAATGGGGTGAAAAATTTTATTTTTTAAATCAGTGAGGATTGCGGTATGCGTAAGCGTCATATAACCTTCGGTGTAATTATAATACTTACTGCCTAAAAACGTAAATGCTTTACAGTATCCCCTTTATTGATCAGCTGCTTGAGCGAATCGATACCTATTTTTAAGTGTAGCTCTGTGTGATCTTCTGTAACCTTTTTATCACTCTCTTCCGTCTTCACTCCTTCCGGAACCATTGGCTGATCGCTTACCAGGAGCAAGGCACCAGATGGTATCTTATTTTTAAAGGCACTGATAAAAATGGTAGCGGTTTCCATATCTATCGCCATGCAACGCAGTTGTTGCAAATATTCTTTAAACGGCTCGTCATATTCCCATACGCGGCGGTTGGTTGTATAAACGGTTCCCGTCCAGTAATCACGCCGGTAATCCCGGATTGTTGTGCTAATTGCCTTCTGGAGCGCAAACGATGGAAGCGCCGGAACCTCTGCAGGCATATAATCATTAGATGTGCCCTCTCCGCGAATGGCTGCGATAGGTAAAATCAAATCACCAATTTCATTTTTCTTTTTTAAGCCACCGCATTTACCAAGAAATAACAGTGCCTTGGGTTCTATGGCGGAGATCAGATCCGTAACTGTAGCGGCATTTGCGCTTCCCATCCCGAATTTAATAATGGTGATGCCATCGGCAGTAGCATTCATCATATTGCGGTCCCTGCCTTTGATCCCTACTGCATTCCATTCAGCAAAAAGTTCCACGTAGCGAGTGAAATTGACAGCTAAAACATACTTCCCGAAATCTTTAAGTGCCGTGCCGGTATATCGCGGCAACCAATTGTCCACAATTTCCTTTTTTGTTTTCATACCCTCATCTTTGGTCAAAAATAATTTAAAAAGCGAAGAGGATTTTTGATTAATAAAAATTACTGCTGTGATTATTCAATTTCCGGAATATACTTTCAGACTTAAAAAACATGGAGAACACTCCCTTATCTTTGACCGGATACGAAAAAAGTTTGTTGCCCTTACACCCGAAGAATGGGTACGCCAGCACTGGGTCCATTATTTAATTGAAGAAAAAAAATATCCCCGTTCATTGCTTGCAATAGAAATGCATTTAACAGTTAACCGTTTAAAAAAGCGATGTGATATAGTTGTTTATGGAAAAGATGGACTTCCCCAGCTTATAGTGGAATGTAAATCAACCAATGTAAAGATTACACAAAATGTCTTTGATCAAATTGCGAGATACAACCTCACCTTAAGAGTAAAGTACCTTGTAGTTTCAAATGGAAATGAAACGTTTTGCTGCGAGATTAATCACGAAAAAGGATCTTACAAATTTTTGCCGGAATTACCTGATCTCTAGTAACCGTGTCTAATTTGCATCAGGAAGCATCCATAATGGAAGAAATAAAAAAGGTTATTATAGTTGGCGCCTCATCCGGCATTGGAAGAGAACTTGCCATACTATATGCAAGAAAAAATAATAGAATAGGTGTTACAGCGAGGCGAACCTTTTTACTTGAAGAATTGAAACAGCAATTTCCTGACAATATTTTTGTTAAAAGTTTCGATAATACTACCGGCAATATCGAACAAGAGATTCATCAGCTTATTAAAAAAATTGAGGGATGCGATTTATTGATTTTAAGCTCAGGAGAGGGGCAGTTAAACCCGGATCTCAATTATCTTCCTGAAAAGGAAACTATAGCCCTCAATGTTGTTGCCTGGACGCGCATCTGTGTTTTTATTTTCAATTTTTTCAAAACACAGCGATATGGACATTTGGTGTCAATCACCTCAATAGCATCAATTCGGGGAGAAGGGCGCGCACCTGCCTATAATGCATCGAAATCGTTCCAGGCAAACTACCTTGAGGGGTTACGTAAAAATGCTTTGAAATTTAAGCTCTCATAGGGATCACTGATATTCAGCCAGGCTTCGTAAAAACAAACATGGCAAAAGGTGAACACAGGTTTTGGGAAGCTCCGGTAAACAAAGCTGCTTTGCAAATTTTTAATGCCATAGAAAGTAAAAAGGAAAAAGCATACATCACTAAGCGATGGTGGCTGATAGCACAGCTATTAAAAATTTTACCTGCCTGGATATACAATAGAATATAAGGTGTTCTAATCAAATTTTTAACGACTTTTAATAAAATAAAACAGCTCAGAATGGATTTTACCGATCCGGAAATTACCAATGATTCCATTAACCTGATTGAATCTTTAAGTAAACAATATACCCTTGTTCTGTTGAAGAGGACTGTACAAAAAGAAGAAGAAGTTTCCTATTCCCTGATTCAGAAGGAGCATCTTCGCCACCTGCTTGGGCTCAGGGCAAAAGGCATGCTTGCCATACACGGTCCGGTAACTGAAGACGATTTTCTTAAAGAGATGTATATTTTTAATACAGCAGACAAAGAGATTGTGAGAAACATTTTAGAAAATGATCCTGCAATAAAATCAGGGCAACTGGTGTATGAAATTTATTCCTGGTACGGAATACCCGGAGACCACTTGGTGGAGTAGAAATTTTTAATTTGCCGAAGATTCAGTTTCTCAAGAATGTTTTTCTTAGCCTGTGGATATGAAAAATTATCTCGTTGTTTTACAGGTATTATTTTATGTAATTTTTATATCCTGTTCATCACATCACCTTTACCCGGATCCTTTGCCTTCTTCTGATACAATCGCAGCAAAACCAAAGGAACATTTCCCTGCCGATACTTTTATTACTTCGTTAAGCTGCCAAAATAACCCTAATGAATTTTATGCCATTTATCTTCCCCCGAATTATAATGATACCATTAAGCTGCCTGTAATAATTTTTTTTGATCCTCATGGGGGCGGTGAATTTGTAGTTTCAAAATATAAAACCCTGGGAAAGAGTTTTAATGTGGTTCTTATGGGTTCAAACAGTTCCCGTAACGGTATTAATCCGGAACAAACGGATGCCATTGCTTTACATATGGTTGCAGAAGTTATTCACCGTTTTGCAGTTGATCCGCAACAAATAATTTTTGCCGGATTTTCGGGGGGAGCTAAAGTAGCTATGGATAATGCCGCACATAACCCGTCCGTGTCAGCACTTATTTATGGCGGAGCTTTTTCTGATCAGCCACCGCAAAGGATTCCATTGCTCGGATTTGCCGGTACAGGCGATATGAATTATTCTGATCTTATTTCGTTTGATCAGTCTCTTAAAGGCAGCAATCATTTTTTAAAGGAATGGAATGGCAACCATGAGTGGCCTGATAGCCCGGTTTTTAAAGATGCCTTTTACTGGATCAAATTTAATGCAATGCGCAGTCACGCAACCACAATAAATAAAAGTTTGGCAGATCAGTTTATAAGCGAGCATGCAGAAACCATTAACGGAGAGAATGATCTCTTAAAAATTGCCTCCGGTTATAAGGAAATGATCTATTTTTTATCGGGCGTGGAAGATATCTCAATTTATGCAAAACAATTCAGTACCGTTTTACAGGATCCTGATTACGTAAAAATCATTTCAGAAAAAAAACAGTTACTGCTGCAAGAACAATCCATAAAGCAACAATACATGAATGATTTTAATGATAAAGACTTGATGTGGTGGAAAAAAGAATTAGAGCACATGAATGCGATTAGTGATGTTAAGCAAAAACCTGTCTATCAACGATTGCTGGGATTTATTTCTTTAGCTGCAAATAGCTTTTCCATGCGGGCAATCAGAAATAACGATGCAGAAACAGCTGAAAGGATGCTCGGTATCTATCAACTTGCAGATCCAAAGAATCCTGAAGTGCAAATTCTGAAAGCGGATTTTTTTATAATGAAAGGAGATTCCATTGGGGCAATCGGGGCGCTAAAGAAAAGTGTTCAATTGGGATGGAAAGATTCTACCCGTGTTTTATCAGAACCTCTGTTAGTGCCTTTACATAAAAATGTGAAGTTTATGCAGGTAGTTAAGCAAATGAAATAAAGTCTTCTGCCGCATGTCATTTGTATTGTAAATCTTATTTTTTTCTCTTATTGTGATGTCATTGGAGGAAATTTTTCTTATTATATTTTATTCCGGCCTGTTATCATTTCTCATTTTAAGGCTGAAATTTTTTAACAGATTTCATCTTAACCGAACCCTGCTTGTAGCCCTTTTTCTGATACGAGTTCTAACCGGAATTTTTTACGGATGGATTCACATTTATTGTTATAAAGGAGGTGATACGCTTGTTTATTTTAATGATAGCCTCATCGCGGTGAAGGCCTTCTCCGTTGATCCATTGATTTTTTTTAAACTTTTGTTTGGAATAAACCATCGTCCCGCCAATCCATTAATTTTTCCGTATGCGCATGCAATGGAATCCTGGACCGATATGAGCTCCTATTTTATAGTGCGGCTAAATATCCTTCTGGATGTTTTGTCTTTTAACCACTATTATGTGAATGTGCTGATCTATGATTTCTTCACTTTTACCGGGTTATTATATCTGTACCGGTTCTTTGCGGACTTGCTGCCGGATAAGAAGATGTTTTTGCTTTTTGTTATTTTTATTTTTCCCTCTGTAGCATTTTGGTCAGCAGGATTGCATAAAGATGGCATCTCTATGGCTGCAATAGGCCTGATTCTGTTTCACGCTCAAAAATTAACAAAGCAGATTAACTACAGGATACTCTTTGGATTATTGCTGGGTTGTATCTTATTGATGGTTGTCCGGGACTATTTGCTGTTTTTATTAATTCCTGCCGTACTGCTTTTCATTATTTCCAAATCACATATTAAGTTTTCCTTTGTTAAAGCTATGCTAGCATTTTTCTGCTTTTATTTTTTACTCTTTAATCTTAAAATATTTTTTCCCAACCTCGATTTTCTTAAATCAATGGAAAAACAACAGGTGGAATTCCTGCACATCATTCCTAAAGATAAAATCCTTGATTTTGGAATATTAAATGGCAGCTTTTTAAATCTGGTTCATGCATTTCCCATAGCATTAAAGAATTGCTTTTTAATTCCTCCCGTTAATAATATATCATCCGCACTTCAAATTCCATTTGCGCTGGATAACTGGATTCTCCTTTTACTCATCCCTGTATCACTACTTCTTCTTAAGAAAAGGGACCAAATTGATTGGTCCGTCATCTTATTTTGTTTGTTATTTTCTCTCTCGATTTTTTGGCTAGTCGGAAGTATTGTACCCAATCTTGGTGCTCTTGTCAGATATAAAATGCCTGGAATGTGCTTCTTTTTTATTGCACTTATTTCTATAGCTGAGCCTAATAAATTATTTTTTATAAAAAATCCCATTAAAAATCAAAATATCGCTCCTTAACCGCCAAATTTTTTGATTTTATTCCTGAAACAATACTAATTATCGCATTGTGGATAAAAATTTATAAATAATTTACGGAAGCCTGTAATTTTGCAGAAAAATACTTCATGCCTCATATCCGAAACAGGTCTATAGAAAAAATAGCTGCTCCTGATATGGAGAATGGCAAGACTGCCACAAAAAAAATATCTGAAATTTTTGCAGAAAACGTCTTTACAGAACAGGCAATGAAAAGCTATCTGTCAGAAGATGCCTTTCTTGCTGTGATGACAGCTATAAAAACCGGTCAGAAAATTGACCGTAAGATTGCGGATCAGGTTTCATCGGCTATGAAATCTTGGGCAATTTCCAAAGGTGCCACTCACTTTACCCATTGGTTTCAACCGCTTACCGGAGCTACTGCCGAAAAGCATGATTCATTTTTTCAACTGACAGGCCCTAATAAAGGCATAGAAGTTTTCGACGCAAGCACCTTGGTGCAACAGGAACCGGATGCCTCAAGCTTTCCTTCAGGTGGATTGCGTAATACTTTCGAAGCCAGAGGTTACACAGCATGGGACCCATCTTCTCCTGCATTTATAATGGAAATTGGTAATGGCAAAACGCTCTGTATCCCTACCATATTTGTGAGCTACCACGGCGAGGCCCTTGATTTTAAGGCGCCTCTGTTGAAATCGCTCCATGCACTGGAAACCGCTGCACTGGAAGTATGTTATTATTTTGATAAGAATGTGACCCGTGTGGTACCTACCCTGGGTTGGGAACAGGAATATTTTGTGATCGATGAAGAACTGTGTTTAAGCAGACCGGATTTAATGATGAGCGGAAGAACTCTCTTTGGTCACGCACCTGCAAAAGGCCAGCAATTAGAGGATCATTACTTTGGCTCCATTCCTGAACGGGTATATGCTTTTATGCTCGACTACGAAACAGAATGTTTCAAGCTGGGTATTCCTTTAAAAACCCGTCACAATGAAGTGGCTCCTTCGCAGTTTGAAGTAGCACCTTATTTTGAAGAGGTAAATATTGCCGTAGATCACAATCAACTGCTGATGGATGTGATGCAACGTGTTGCAAAACGCCACGGATTACGGGTTCTTTTACATGAAAAACCTTTTTCAGGGATCAACGGAAGCGGAAAGCACTGCAACTGGAGCATGGCTACAGATACCGGTAAAAATTTACTTTCTCCGGGACGCACACCAAAAACAAACCTTCAGTTTCTCACTTTCTTTATTAATGTTATTAAAGCAGTTTCACAGGGCGATGATTTAATTCGTGCAAGCATTGCTACTGCGGCCAATGATTTTCGGCTGGGAGCCAACGAAGCGCCTCCTGCTATTATCAGCGTCTTTATCGGTTCTTATATGACTGAAATTTTAAATGAGGTTGAATCGAAGGTGGAAGCCGGAAAATTTACAGAGGAAGGTGAACAGGCGTTGCGACTGGAAATTCACAATAAGATACCTGCCCTGATGAAAGACAATACAGACCGTAACCGTACCTCTCCTTTTGCATTCACTGGAAATAAATTTGAAGTCCGGGCTGTGGGCGCTTCTCAAAATACTTCTGCAACTATGACGGTATTAAATACCATCGTTGCTGATCAGCTTAGGATATTTAAAAATGACGTTGATGTATTAATTAATAAAGGCAAGAACCGCGAAGTTGCAATTATGGAAGTGCTTAAAAGGTACATTACCGAATCGAAACACATTTTGTTTGAAGGAAATAATTATAGTAAAGAATGGGAAGAAGAAGCTGCAAAACGCGGATTGAATAATATTAAAAATACTCCACGTGCACTGGACTTGATGGTTGAAAAGGAAGCCATTGATTTATTTGAGAGGAATGAAATTTTTACCAGCGAAGAGATCCATGCGCGGTATGAAATTGAGCTTGAAAAATATATTAAGATCGTTCAGATAGAAGGCCGGATGATCGGGGAAATCGCCTTAAACCAGATTATTCCAGCAGCTATCCAATATCAAAATGAATTAGTGAGAAACATACAGGGAATGAAAGATATTGGTTTGGATAAGCAATTTGCAGCTTCTCAAATTGACCTCGTTAAAGAAATCAGTCACCACATTAATGTTATAAAAGAAAAGGTGGAGACAATGACGGAAGCTCGTAAAACAGCAAATATGATTGACGACATACGTGAAAAATCTATTTCATATTGCGATTTGGTTAAACCACTTTTTGAGGATATCCGCTACCAGGTTGATAAATTAGAATTGATTGTGGATGACCGGCTGTGGCCATTGCCAAAATACCGTGAGCTTCTGTTTTTGAAATAGAAACAACTTAATAATTTATTAAGCCGTCTTTACCATGAGGCGGCTTTATTTCAGTTGTGCCTTGATATCCCGATTGTCAGGCAAGCTGTTGAAGCGTTATTTTTCTTTATCCCTAAACAACCGTACTTTTGCCCTCTCATTTTTATATCAAAAAATCTTAATGCATACATTTTCTGACCTCGGGCTTTCGCAGCCGCTATTGGAGGCGATAGAAGCCCTTGGTTTTTCAGAGCCGACTCCAATCCAGGAAAAAACGATTCCGGTATTACTTCAAAACACCCGTGACCTTATTGCTCTTGCTCAAACAGGAACCGGCAAGACAGCTGCATTTGGCTTGCCTTTGATTCAACTCGTTGACACTACTTCTCAACATACTCAGGCGCTGATACTGTCTCCCACCCGTGAGTTGTGCATGCAGATTACGAGTGATCTGAAAAGTTATTCCAGGAATATTCCATCATTAAAAGTGGTGGCAGTGTACGGTGGCGCCGGAATCCAGGAACAAATATTTGCCATCCGCAAGGGTGCGCAAATTGTGGTGGCAACACCAGGACGTTTGATAGATCTTATCGGAAGAAATGCTGTAGATCTTAAAAAGATTAACTACATCATCCTGGATGAATCTGATGAAATGCTGAATATGGGATTCCAGGAAGATCTCGATGAAATACTGAAGTCTACACCTAAAGAAAAGCATACCTGGCTCTTTTCAGCAACCATGCCAGGAGAAATCCGCCGTATTTCAAAAAAGTATATGAGCAATCCTGCCGAGGTTACGGTAGGAGAAGCGAACCTGGCAAACGAAAATATCGAGCATCAGTATTTTGTGGTCCACGAAAAAGAAAAATACCTGGCACTGAAACGTATAGTTGATTTCACACCGGATATATTCGGAATTATCTTCTGCCGCACTAAAATTGAAACGCAGAAAATTGCCGAAGATCTTATTAAAGATGGTTATGATGCCGATTCTCTCCATGGTGATTTAAAGCAATCGCAGCGTGATAAGGTGATGCGCTCTTTTAAAAACCGCTCACTGCAGTTATTAGTGGCAACCGACGTAGCTGCGAGAGGTATAGATGTAGATAATGTAACGCATATTATCCATCTTCATTTACCGGACGATATGGATTTCTATACACACCGGAGCGGCCGTACCGCGCGTGCAGGCAAGTCAGGGATCTCCATGGTTTTAGTTTCAAACAGTGAAGTTGGAAAAATTAAGCAGCTGGAGCGAAAACTTCAAACAACCTTTGCCAAACAGAAAATTCCTGCAGGCATAGAGGTGTGTGAAAAACAGCTGCTGGCACTAATTCATAAAGTTCATGAAATAAAGATCAGTGAGAAAGAGATCGCACCATTCGTGCCTGCCATGATGGAGGAATTTGCTGATCTAAGTAAAGAAGATGTGATAAAGAGGTTTGCCTCTATAGAATTTAACCGCTTCGCAGATTATTATCGCGGAGCAAGAGATCTGAACATTCCGGAACGAAGAGAATATGCACAGGGAAACGTACCTGCAAGCTTCCAGAATGGAAAGCAGCGGCTCTTCGTGAACCTGGGGAAAATGGATGAGCTAAATGAAGACCAACTGGTAACTATGGTTAAAAATTATTCGCACCTGAAGCCGAAAGAAATAATGGATGTGAAGTTGAAAGGTGCTTATTCCTTTTTTTGTGTAGAATCGAATCATGTGGATTCTGTTCTTCATGGTTTTAAGGGTGCAGCTTATCGCGGCCGCAGGGTGCGGGTTGAGGTTCAGAATGAAGATGAGCAAAGGCCTAAAAGAACCTTTCAGAAGAAAGAATTTTCCGGAGAGCGTAAATCTTTCCGTACCGAAGGAAAATATCATTCAGGAAAAAAAAGATATTAATCTCGGGCACAGCTTAAAAATTTTACCTGGCTTTCTTACTGCAGTGCATTGAAATGCTGTCTATAAATCCCTTATTTCCCGCAATGATAATTAGTTTATCGTCGTGCTTGCAAGGCTTCCCTATATACTTTTAATGCCCGCTCTCTCGCAAAGGCGTGATCGATCATCGGCAGCGGATAACTTAACTGATCGAATTCCGGTACCCATTTTCTGATGTATTTAAAACCGGCATCAAACTTTTTTACCTGCTGTGTTGGATTGAAGATCCTGAAAAACGGTGCTGCATCTGCACCGGTTCCTGCTGCCCACTGCCAGCCTCCATTATTAGATGCCAGCTCATAATCCAGAAGTTTTTTTGCGAAATAAGATTCTCCCCATCTCCAGTCTATCAGCAGGTCTTTTGTGAGAAAACTTGCTACTACCATGCGCACCCGGTTATGCATAAACCCGGTACTGTTTAATTCCCGCATTCCTGCATCTACCATGGGATAACCGGTATTTCCTACACACCCGGAAATGGTCCTCATCATTTATCCATTTTATTCCCTGATATTCTTTTTTGAATTCCTGATCCACCACATGAGGAAAATGGTAAAGAATCATCTGGTAAAATTCACGCCAGATCAGCTCATTTACATACTGTTCACTTAGCTGCATTGCAATACTCACCAGATCTCTTATGCTTATCGTTCCGAACCGAAGGTGCACGCTCATGCGTGTGGTTCCATTCTCAGCGGGAAAATCACGTTTCGTAAAATACTGTACGATCTGGTCCTTATTGAAAGTACTGGAGGGAGCTTTTAAATCTGTTTTATCAAAGCCAATCCTCTCCAGGGATGGAATAGGAAATTGCGTTATCTTTAAAAAATTCGTATAGTATTTTTTTGTAGGAAAAGAAGAATAATGAGATGGCTCTAAACGCTTCTTCCATTCACGGCTGTAAGGAGTGAAAACAACATATGGTGTGCTGTTGTTTTTCATCACTTCGCTCTTTTCAAAAATCACCTGGTCTTTAAATGTATGGAATGTAATATTCTTTGAAATGAGAAAATTTTGTACTTCAGAATCCCTTTGTTTTGCATATGGCTCATAGTCATGATTCGTGAACACTTTCTTAACTGAAAACTCAGATATTACCTCTTTCCATATATCAATGGGTTTTCCATATTTAATTAACAAAGAGCTTTTAAGATCGTGTAACTGTTCGTGAAGTTTGGAAATTGCAATATGGATGAAATCAACGCGCCTGTCATTCTTATCTTCTAATCTATCAAGTATGTCAGAATCAAAAATAAACATCGTTAAAACAGGAAGTCCGGATTTTAATGCATGAAATAAGCCGGTATTGTCATCCAGTCTTAAATCACGCCGGAACCAGAAAACAGAAATATCATTCATGGATTTAACTAAATATGTCTGTTTAATAACAACCGGCGATTAAAACGGTTTACCGTGCGTGAATTTTATAATCAAGCTTAACAGCGATGGGAATTTATTTAACAGGCCAATAGCAGGATTTGTAAGAGCAGGTTTAACCAGCACCGGCTGCAGTAATCTCCCTGTTTTTAATCTGCCGGCAAATAGCAGTTTCCAGCGCGAAAGGTATTCCTGCTCCATCTCAGCTCTGGAAATATTCCCGGCAAGAAAATTTTCGATAATAATAAAGCTCATTTCTGCACTATGCAAAGCCATGCTCATTCCGTTTCCGCAAAGCGGCGCAATCATTCCAGCAGCATCACCCATCATCAATACATGGTTCTCTACTGCCCGCTTTTTTCCTAAATTAATTTGAGAAATAGTGACCGGCTCTTTGAATAAAAAATGCTCACGGTTTGAAAAGTAAATTTTTAAAAATGGGTTTATTGATAAAATATTTTCTTCCATCCTTCTTATATCTCCGTCACATTGTTTAAGGTTTTCCGACCTGGTGAGGTAGCAAAGGCAATGGTTTCCGTTATCTACTTTTGAAATACCACAATAGCCACCATTAAAATTGTGAAGCTCAATCCGGTTATCCGGAACGTCTGCTTTTACATGGTACTTCACTCCTACCCAATTCACTTTTTCCGGGTTAACTTTCCTGTTCAGCTCTTTATCAAGATTAGATCGCTTTCCAAATGCGCCAATCACCAGCCGTGCTGAGAAAAATTTTTTATTAACGCGCACATTAAATTCCTCTCCATTCATTTCTATTGCTTCTGCTTTACATTCTTCCATTATATGTACACCGCATCTTTTTGCAATAGCTGCCATGGTATTATCAAGAGTGTACCTGCTGATTCCAAAACCGCCAGCACCTAAGTCCTGTTCAACCGTTTTGCCATGTACAGAAGAAATGCATAAAGTCCTTATCTGGGGCAATTTCATGGAAGATAACGGCACGCCGATCCGCTGCAGGTAATCCCACGATTCCATTGAGATGTATTCTCCGCAGACCCGATGGAAGGGATACTTATTTTTTTCAAGAAGCAGGACTTTTCTGCCTACAACAGCTAACTGAATAGCAGATGATAGTCCCGCCAGCCCTCCTCCAATAACTATTACGTCGAATGTATTTTCATCCATTACTAATTTTTAAAAACCAGTAAATAACGGAAAGCCCACATCCATTTAACAGATTCAGGTTGAACGTCTGCCTTCAGAGCCAATTCATGCCAGTCTTTTTTTTTAAAACTCCTTAAAACAGAGAGGGGAGCATCATGGCGAACCAGGTACGATTGAGAAAATAATTGAGTCAGTAATTTAATACTGTAATATGCCAATGGATTGCGTTCCAGGTCATTGATGATAAATCCTTTTCTGCAGCATTTCTTCAACAATTGCAGCAACTCTATAATTTTTTCATTCGGAAAATGATGGAAAAACAATGTGCTCGTGCAAACGTCACAGCTGTTTTCATTTTTTAAATGGTCAAAAGCATCTGCCTGTAAAAATTCAATTTCAGGAAAGCCGATGCAATTCTTTCGCGCGTATGCAATTGCAGCGGAGCTGAGATCAATGCCCTTCAGCCTAAAATCCATTTTTTTTCTTCTGCCAAAAATCGCAATCTCTTTCAGCATATCACCGCCTCCGCAACCGATATCAAGAACAGATAACTTGTTTTGCTGATCCGATAATTGAGCTAATCCATCCAAAGTTATACGGTAGCCCCCGAGCCGATTATTCACTATGTGCAGTTCACGATAGTTTCGGAATAAATCATCGGCTGGAATATCCCTGCTATCCATAAGCTCAGATTCCTTATTACGATGAGTAAAAATACTCATGCAATTACCGGCTGCAGCATTGCCGTTTCAATTGTGAGCCCCGGGCCGAAACCTGCGGCAAAAATGTAATCATTGTCTCTCCATTTCTTTTGTGCCTGCCAGATCATTTTTAACACAAATAAGATGGTTGGTGATGACATATTTCCAAAGTTGCGAAGCACATTATAGGAATGAATGAATTCTTCTTTCTCAATATTAACGGATCGCTGTATTGCCTCAAGAATCTTCCTGCCCCCGGGGTGAAAGGCCCAGTGCTTAACGGCTGATTTTTTCAAGGATAGTTTATTCAATGCCTGTTTTACCAATTGAGCGGCATTATCTTCAATCAGCTTCGGGACTAAAGCATCGAGCCCCATCAGGAATCCTTTTTCATCCGGTTGCCACGTCATGAATTCCGAACCTTCATGAATTACTTCTGCATGGAATCCTGAAAATCCAAGCGCAGGCTGATCTGTATTTTTCAATTTCTTTCCCGACGTAATTAGTGCTGCGGCGGCACCATCGGCAAACAATGAGTTTACCACCAGGTTTTCCATATCTGTACCCGGTTGAAAATGCAGAGAACACAACTCTGCCAGAACAATTAATACTATTGCATCGTCATTCGATTTACAAATAGCATCTGCCATTTTCATTGCGTGAAACCCGGCATAGCATCCCATGAAATTAACGCTGGTGCGATTGATATCTTTCGGTAATGACAGGTGTTGCATGAGCTGTATATCGAGGCCGGGCGCCGACATACCGGTACAGCTTACCGTAATCAGGTGCGTAATTTCAGACAGCTTCTTCCTGTTTTTATTTTTTATATTTTTCATACAATCTGCAACAGCAGCAGCAGACAATTCCAGTGCACCCTGGTTATAAATTCCAAGACGGTTGCTTAGCAATGGATTGTTTTCTTTGGAGGAAAAAAGAACGGGCAAATGGCCGTTTTGATGGAAGTCGGGAAGAACAGAATGGCGGTAATCAATTCCGCTTTTATCGTAGATGTAGGAAACTTTACGCGCAATATCTTTTTCATACTGGAAATACCGAACCATAAAATCAGCTATTGTTCTCTGCTGATAGCGATGTTTAGGCACTGCTGTCCCAATAGCTGCAATCGCACTTCCTGTACGATAGCGATTCGGTTTTTTCATTAGGGTGATAAATGTATTGTAAATACGCTTCTTTACAGAGTTAAGTTTAATAGTGGCGATAAATATACCTCAATCTGAAAAGGATTAAACGTTTACTCTTTGAATATCAGTAAAACAAATAAAAGGTGCTTATGTTTGAAAGCTTCGAAGATCGTTGATTTTAAAATTGAGACCGATTGCAGTGAGACAATACCTGAAAGTCACATACTGATGGAAACCATCTTTGAAGAAGACAGTAAAATATTTGCTTCTATTTGTAATGGTCCAGAATGTTATATCCTGAAAAATACACCTCCTGCTCTTTTTGCTGAATGCCATTAAAGAAGTGTACGAAGGCGGCACACCCATGACGCTCATCGTGACCAGGGTCTTGCAGATGTTTTTAAGCAACGGGCTCTTCGAAATAGAGGAAGGCAATGATCTGAATAATCGTGAAAAGGAAATTCATAGATACCTAACCGAAGGGATGAATTACGGGATTGCAAACACATGTTATATAAGTGTGGAAACTTTTAGCGGCCACATTAAAAATATTTGTAAAAAACTCCAGGTACATTTAAAGTCCCAGGCGGTAATCAAAGTGATAAAGAATAAGATCGTTTAAGTGGATCGCAAAAATTACTATACCGTTAATAAAAAACCAAGGCACCCGTTATGAGTTATCGCAAAAAAAAGCTAAATCTATCATCAGACTTATGGAAAATATTTATAGATTTCTTTTCTGTTCATAGCCCGACTTAGTAATATTTGATCACTATCTATCATGAATCCAATTCTAAAATCGCCCATACGGATACGATAAGCATTTTTATGTCCTTTTAATTTTTTTAATCCTGCGATTTTTTTTATTGAAGGCGACAATTGAAGCTTCAATTATTATAGCGAGCTTTTGCCTTTGACCCGTATTCAATTCCTTAAACATGTCTTTTAAAAATTGCTTTGTTGTAATTACGTGCATAGTGCCTTTATTTGAATACTCAAAAGTACTATGTCATTTATTCATTAAACGACTACAATTATATTTTTGATATACACAAGTAATCATGCAATGGCTACCTTAAGATAAAGCCATAAAAAAATTCAAAATATAAAGAGAAGAAAAAGCAAGCGGCTAGCTCCGAAGTTTCTTTAAAAATTCCCCGGTAGGTATGGTATCACTATAATCTGTTTCCTGCATAAGCCTTCCAAGAACCAGATTTTCCTTATCGTGAGTAGAAAGAGTTCTGCTTTTCATTTTATGTTCCTTTAAAAAGGCTTCAAGAGATTTTAATTCTTTTTTAGTATTAGCCTGAATAATTATTGTTTCCATAAATTAAGAGATAAACAAAATTATACAAAGAATTTAATTATCCATTCAGCATTAATGAAATCGCCCTAACCGGATTCCCCCAAATATAAAACCGGGTCACTTTTTAAGCAACCCGGTCTGTATCAAAATTATTACGAATCAATCCGCCTTATCGAAGTCTGCCTTTGTCTCTCTTGCAATTTCTTTCATCTTATCTGCTTTTAATCGGGCATTAATTTTTGAAAGATAATCGCTCAGGATCTTTTGATAAGTCTTTTCTGTGTTGTCCATCTTTTGCTGAAGCGTTCCCACCTGGTCGAGGACAGAATTATTAGGCCTGCCATCAAAAAAGATCACGCTGCCATAAGCATTTGCCAGCTGGTCACGCAGCCTTGCATTTTGATCTATTATCAGTCCCGGCTTCATATATACCACTGACTCATGCAAGGTATCGAGCGCATGGGAAAAACTCTGCAAGGTAGCTTTCAGCTTGTCTTTTGCAGGGAGGCTATCAGCAATACTTTTTGCTCTGGCGCTCATCGAGGTAATACCATCTACCGTATATGCAAAGCTGTTCAGCATGTCATAGAGCTGCATCATGGTTTTTTTTCTTGAAGCACGATCCTCTGCTGTGTAAGGAGATTTCGCATCCCGTATTACAGTGATAGAGGTCATCACCGTATCCTTATTTTTTATGATTCGCACCGGGTAAGTTCCCTCGCCAAGATCAGGGCCCTGTGCGGCACCGAATGCTCCGAGCGGCGCCGGAGGAACTTTAGGCAATTTCCTGTTCAGGTTCAGCTTCACGACGTTAATGCCTTTACGTTTTCCGGCGGAATTGTCTGAGATCACTGCACCCTTATCATCGAGCACCTGGATTTTAAAATCTCCTACGAGGTGCCGTGCACTTAAATAATATGCAATGATCGGCGACTGATCGGGATTGGCGCCAGCATACCCTTCATCACCAAGATAACCGATATCAAATCCCTGAACCGGAATGGTATAAGGCGGCGTTTTCAAAACTTTAATCTTTGCCTGCATTACATCGGGATTTAATTGCCTCAGCAAATCAATCTGGTATCCATCGATGATCATCAATGCCCTGCCATGTGTTGCAAGGATTAAGTCTTTATCGCGGGGATGAATGATCATATCACGGATTGCCACGTTTGGAATATTATTCGTTAGCTGGCTCCATTGCTGACCACCATCTATGGAAACAAATAATCCGAATTCAGTCCCGATAAATAATAAGTTCGGATTCACCACATCTTCTCTCACCGTAAAGGCATAGCCTTTTACAGAATCGTTAGATATTTTAGTCCATGACTGCCCGTAATCTGTAGTCTTATAGACATAGGGCTTCATATCGCCGAAGCTGTGGTTATCAATTGCTGCATATGCCGTTCCCTTATTATAATGACTCGCTTCAATAGTGGATACCCATCCTTCTTTCGGTACACCCTGCGCAATGGCCTTGCTTACGACATTTGTCCAGGTTTTTCCGGCATTTGTCGTAACCTGGATGTTGCCATCATCTGTTCCCACCCAAATAACATTGCTGTCAATCGGCGATTCTGCAATTGTGTAAATGGAATTGTGGTTTTCTGCGGATGAATTATCTGCAGTAATGCCGCCACTGCTTTCCTGCTGCTGCTCTTTAGGATTGTTTGTGGAAAGATCCGGTGAAAGTTTTTTCCAGGTTTCACCTTTATCATAAGATACAAACAGGTACTGGCCGCCCAAATAAAGCTTGTGTATGTTATTAGGACTCGTGGAAATGGCAGCATTCCAGTTAAAGCGGTACTTCTGCTCATTTGCCGAAGCGTAGGGTTTTATCTGCTTGAAGGTTTTGTTGGATCTATCAAAACGCGATATTTCGCCACCCTGCGATTCGGCATAAACGATCTTGCTATCCGACCGGTCAGGCATGGTCCAGAAGCCATCGCCACCACCCACCGGCGACCAATATTTCTCGGATATTCCTCCTGTATTAGTCTGCGAAGGACCATACCATGAAAAGTTATCCTGCAAGCCGCCATATACATTATAAGGTGTCTCCATGTCGTACATCACGTGGTAAAACTGGCCCACAGGAACTGAATGGCAAAAACGGGCCGAGCGCCCGCGGTCGAAAGAAAGCCAGCATCCGCCATCAGTCACGAAGACCAGGTTCTGATTATTTTTTGCATCGATCCAAAGGTCGTGGAAGTCACCATGTGCGCCACCGCCAACGGTTGAAAAAGAGTTTCCGCCATCTTTGCTTACCACCATGTTCAATCCCATCCGGTAAATAACATTGGTGTCAACCGGGTCAGGAACGAGACGTGCAAAATAAAAAGGGCGCTCAATAATGGCTTGCGTGGTTCCTAACCGCTTCCAGCTTTCGCCATGGTCGCTGCTTCTAAACATAGCGCTCTTGCTATACTCTATTGTTGCATATACCACTTTAGGATTAGCAGGTGAAACCGCTATGGCGCAGCGCCCCAGTGTTTCATTTGGAATACCGTTCGATAATTTTTTCCAATTCTTTCCACCATCGGTGCTTTTATATAATCCGCTTCCCGGCCCGCCGGATGCAAAGCTGTATGGTGTACGGCGGAATTGCCACATCGCAGCATAGACGATATCGGGGTTGGAAGGATCGATATCCAGATCCGCGCAACCTGTCTTCACATCGGTATATAATATTTTACTCCATGATTTTCCGCCATCGTTAGTCTTATAGACGCCCCTGTTCGCATCGTCATTCCAAAGATGACCCGGTACGGCTACATATATCACATTGGGATTGCGTGGATCTATGCGGATCTTGCTGATTCTTTCCGTACTATCCAGTCCCATCTTCTTCCAGTTAGTTCCACCATCGTAGGTAACATATATTCCCGTACCTACACTAACGCTGTTGCGCGTCCACGATTCGCCGCTTCCCGCCCAGACAGTATCCGGATGTTTCTGATCTATGGCAATGGCGCCGATCGATTGCGTGTATTTATCAAACAGCGGTTTGAAAGTAACTCCGTAGTTGAGTGATTTCCAGACACCGCCACCTGCGGAGCCAATGTAAATGGTGTTGGTCTTACTGTTTACAACATCAATGCACGTCATGCGACCGCTCATAACAGCAGGGCCGATCTGGCGCGCCTTGATGTCGCCGAAAATTTTTGGATCAATAGATTGTCCAAAAGTGATTTTTACTGCCACCAATAAAAAGGCAGCAAGAACGATTTTTTTCATCCTTAGTGTTTTTGATTAAGACTGAGCGCATACGTCTGACGCAGCTACTTCAATAATTGATTATTTAGAAACAATTTTTGGCTCCTGAAAAAAGCTATCCTCCAGTGCACTATTGGCTTTAATACTGTCAATCTTTATAAAGCTTGAAAATGACTGGCCCTGGTAGTTGGCTTTATTTTCAATTGTGAAAGGCATCAGCACACCATTCACCTCTTTATAGTCGCTTAAATTGGTTTCACTCTCTGTTTCACTGCCATCTTTGGTCTTCACCTTTTGCTTCAATCCAAGTAATAGATTGGATTCTTTATCAATAAAATAGCTATACTCGTCCCCTTCTTTCGAAGTAAGCTTCAGCTTATAGCTCTGGGTGCCGTTGAAATCTTCATCCCCAATATAATCCACCTTATAGCCCTTCTTCGCATAATCTACCAAAGGCCCATCAATGTCTGCCTGGAATTTTACATCCTTCAATTCATCGGCATTCATCTTTTCCACTACATCCCTTCCCTGGAATGGATTATAGTCCCAGCCATCAGTCCCGTTAAATACCTGCAACCCTGTCTTGCCCTGGAAGGTAAATTCAGTACGCATCATATCAGGACGTTTCTGATACATTATACCTGGAATCTCAGTTCCTCCCTGGTCGAGCTTGCCGGTTTGTTTGATGCTTTGAATTTTCTGTACATTCTCTTTCCCGCCAATAGCGGTTAAGTATTTATTTATAATGTCATCGGCTGTCTGTGCTTTTGCCTGAACAATAAACAGCATGATAAAAATGGAACTCAGGGAAACTATTTTCTTTCCAGCTTTTAACAAAAAATTCGCAAGATGTTTTTTCTTAATGGTTGTCTTCGACATGATTAATGTTTTAGGTTGAAATGATTCAGAGTTTGTTTACCTGGTATAGGTCGTTATATAAACTGAAAAAGTTACAGCAATATTCCTGCAATACTGATTAAGTCATATAGTATTTTCGACTGATGACCGGTGTGCAAAGATGAATGAATGATTTTTAATTCTGAAATGATTTGTCAAGAAGTAGAGTGCACTGGCAACCCTTATCCCTTAAACCTGCGGTTGCCTGAAAAGAAAGAACCCGCGCTGGCTTAATTGGAGTAAAAAACATTGCTGTCACACTTAGAAATGCGTGCAAAAGTTATTACATACTTCATCGCCGTGGGAGAGCTTGCGATTCCAGCCCGGAGGGATTCTGGAATCGTGCTTCTTTTGCATCATCTTTTCTTTTAAAGAAACAATCATGTGAGAAATTCACACAAACAATGATGAAAATGGAGGTTACATTAGGGTAACCAAACATCTCCATCATGAAAGAACAGGTCATCACTTTTGAGCAAGTAATTGAACGAGGCTGTGGAATGGATGTTCACAAAGACACTATAGTAGCTCCGTTTCGGGCATTAATATAAAGACTCAAACAAGGACTTTTAGTACCTATACCAATTCACTTTATCAATTACGGGAATGGCTCAAATCATTACAGGTCACCCATGTAGCAATGGAAAGTACAGGTATTTACTGGAAACCAGCATTCAATATTCTTGAAAGTGATTTTGAGATTTTATTGATCAATGCACGTCACATTAAGAATGTACCCGGGCATAAAACTGACAAGAAGGATAGCGGCTGGATTGCAAAACTTTTATTGAGTGGCTTACTCAAAAGCCAGCTTTATTCCTCCTCGTGATATACGGGAGTTAAGAGATTTATTTCGTTACCGAAGAAAACTCATTAGCCAATCCACAGCCGAGCCTAATCGCTTCGAGAAAGTATTACAAGATTCTAATTTTAAAATGAGCACGGTTATTAGTGACATTTTCGGAGTTACAGGAACAAAGCTTATTGATGCACTACTGCAGGACAATTATAATTTTGATGAATTGATCGAACTGTGTCATGGTCGGATTAAAGCTAAACAAAGCGAGCTGAAAGAAGCCCTTGTGGGTAAATTTACCTCTCATCATAAGTTTATGCTCCGCACCATCCGTATGAATATGGATCATATTAAACAGCTAATAAAAGAGCTTGATGCATACATAAATGATCAAACCAAACACTATACTTTGGAAATAGAACTGTTGCAAACCATACCTGGAATAAATAAATTAACCTCTATAGGATTGCTGGCAGAAATCGGAGCTGACATGAATAAGTTTTCAACAGAACAGCATTTAGCCTCATGGGCCGGAATGTGTCCGGGTAATAATGAAAGCGCAGGTAAAAAAAAGTAGTGCCATCCTAAAAGGAAACCAGCATCTCAAACCGTTGCTGGTTGAGTCGGCCTGGGCAGCCTCACATGTAAAACAATGTTACCTGCGCAGGAAATATGAAACCCTTATAGGCCGACGAGGAAAAAAAAGAGCATTATTAGCTGTAGGTCATAAGATACTTTGTGCAGCATACTACATTTTAAAAAATCATGAGAGCTATAAAGAACTTGGATATGATTACCTGGATCAACGAAGAAAAAAAATCAGATACAAAGCTATTTGGATAAACTTAAAAACCTCGGTGTAGAATTAGATATTAAAGCAATATCATAAAAAGATAAAGGAGATCGACACTTACTGAAGGAAGTTTTATCTTACCTCGATAAAGAAACTGACCCTAACCGCTAAGAACAAACAATTGTTGCCTCGAGCACGCAGAAGAAATTTTTTAACCTTAGCGATTACAGATTATTTTTAATTCAACCTCTCAGTGTAATTATTTTCAGAAGAAAGTAACAGGAAAAAAATGTTAAATCATTACTGTATCGAAACGCTTGTTGAGAGAATATGCTTCGCTTACCCTTCAGTTCCCTAAAGGGAAAGAGCTCGCGCTGGCTCGATTTAAGTATACAAATCGTATGGAAGAATGCTCCACTAACGCAGTACAGTATTAAATCGCTAATTTTAATTTCATCCAAAAATCCCACAAAACAATTCCTGCAGCCACCGCTATATTAAAGCTATGCTTAGTCCCGAACTGCGGTATTTCAATAGCCCGATCCCCCAATGGAAATAAATTACTCTGAATTCCCTCCACCTCATTCCCGAACACGAGTGCATATTTTTTTTCTTTGGATGGAAAAAATACATTGAGAGAAATGCTTTGAGTTGTTTGCTCAATGAAACAAACTTCATAACCCTGCTGCTTTAACTCTTCCAGAGCATCGTGTGTTTCATGAAAATATCTCCAGGGCACTGAGTCGCTGCTCCCCAACGCCGTCTTCATCACTTCGCGGTTAGGAGGGGTAGCAGTAATGCCGCACAGGTACAGGGTTGCAACACGAAATGCGTCACCTGTGCGAAACACAGAACCTACATTATGCCCGCTCCGCACATTATCCATCACAACTACAACCGGCAGTTGCAATAAGTTTTTATACTCATCCACGCTCATTCGGTTCAGCTCTTCCATTTCTAATTTTCTCATAGTAAAAGGCAGCACGGTAAATTACTATTTTTGTCCATGGCTCAATTTGTCACTTGAAAGAATCCAATGAAATAAAAGAAACCCCCTTGATGCTGCAGTACAAGCGCATCAAGACCAAATACCCGGACGCCTTGCTGCTGTTCCGTGTAGGTGACTTTTACGAGACGTTCGATACCGATGCCGTCATCACGGCGCAGGTGCTCGGCATCGTGCTCACGAAGCGTGCAAACGGCGTGGCTGCATATGTTGATCTTGCGGGATTTCCCTACCATGCGCTCGATACGTATTTGCCGAAACTCGTTCGTGCAGGCTATCGAGTTGCCATCTGCGATCAGCTCGAAGACCCGAAGCTTACCAAAACTATTGTGAAGCGCGGCGTAACCGAGCTGATAACACCGGGCGTTACAGACAACGATAAAATCCTCGATAACAAAAGCAACAATTTTCTCTGCTCCATTCATTTTGAAGAGGACACCATTGGTGCCGCCTTCCTCGACATCTCCACAGGCGAACTTTATGCCGCCCAGGGAAATTCCGATTATATAGATAAGCTGTTACAAAGCCTTTCGCCGTCGGAAGTTATCTTTTCGAAAACCAGGCAAAAACAATTTAAACAATTATTTGGGACAAAATTTTATACCTACGCAATCGACGATTGGGTCTTTCAAACGGACTATGCGCATGACCTGCTCACCAAGCACTTTGAAACGCAGTCGCTCAAGGGATTTGGTATTGCTGAAATGAAAACCGCGATCGTCTCGTGCGGCGCTGCATTGCACTACCTGCAGGAATCGGAGCATCCGAATATCACTCACATCACCTGCATCAGCAGGATTGAGGAAGAGCGCTACGTCTGGCTCGACCGCTTTACCATCCGCAACCTGGAGATACTTTCCAGCAACAGTGATGGCGGGAAATCTTTACTTCAGGTGATGGATGCTACCATCTCTCCCATGGGTGCGCGCATGCTGCGCAAATGGCTGGTGCTGCCGCTCAAGGAAATTGCAGCGATTGAAGAGCGCCTGGAATTTGTGGAGCTGCTGATTAAAGACCCTGAATTAGCGAAACAACTGTCTATCGCGGTCCGGCAGATCGGTGATCTGGAGAGGCTGATTGCAAAAGTGGCGCTGGGAAAGATCAATCCCCGTGAAGTGGTCCAGATACGGCGCGCCCTGCAGGCCATCGAGCACATTAAGACTATCTTTTCACAGCGCTCCGAAGATCCATTTCAGAAGATTGCAGATCAGCTTAATCCGTGCTTAATTATACGTCACCGGATAGAAAAGGAAATGCGGGAAGATGCGCCTCCTGTTGCAGCCAAAGGCGGAATCATTTCTGCGGGTGTTTCGGAGGAGCTCGATAATCTGCGGAAGATTGCCCACTCGGGGAAAGATTATTTATTGAACATCCAGCGGACGGAGCAGGAACGAACTGGCATCACCTCGCTAAAGGTTTCTTTCAATAATGTCTTTGGATATTATTTAGAAGTTACGAATGCACACAAAAGTAAAGTCCCGGCTGAATGGATACGCAAGCAAACGCTGGTGAATGCAGAGCGGTACATCACACCCGAGCTGAAAGAATATGAGGATAAGATTCTCGGCGCCGAAGAAAAGATTTTATCGCTCGAGCTCCGGTTATTCGAAGCGCTGGTAATGGCGCTGAAGGACTTTGTGCCGCAGGTGCAGCTGAATGCACAGGTGATCGGGAAACTCGACGTGCTGCTTTGCTTTTCACATATTGCCCTGAAGAATAACTACACGCGTCCGCAGCTTCACGATGGCTATGCGCTGGAGATAAAAGGCGGCCGGCACCCGGTGATTGAGCAGCAGCTTGCGCACGATAACACCTACATCGCCAATGACCTCTGTCTCGATGAAGAGGAGCAGCAGATCATCATCATTACGGGACCAAACATGGCGGGCAAGTCTGCATTTATCCGGCAGAATGCACTGATTGTTTTGATGGCGCAAATGGGGAGCTTTGTTCCGGCGGCTTCTTCACGGATCGGGATCACGGATAAGATCTTTACGCGTGTAGGCGCTTCCGATAATTTATCGAGCGGCGAATCTACTTTCATGGTGGAGATGACGGAGACAGCGAGCATCCTGAACAATATCTCTGATAGAAGCCTGGTGATCCTGGATGAGATTGGAAGGGGCACCAGCACCTATGACGGCATCTCCATTGCCTGGGCGATTGCAGAGTTCCTGCACAACCATCCGAAGGGAAAGCCGAAGACACTCTTTGCTACACATTACCACGAGCTGAACGAGCTGGAAAATAAGTTCGAGCGGATAAAGAACTACAATGTTTCGGTGCGGGAATCTGCAAACAAGGTGATCTTTCTGCGGAAGCTGCAGCGCGGCGGCAGTGAGCATAGCTTCGGCATCCACGTGGCGAAGATGGCGGGCATTCCGCAGGAAGTAGTGAACCGCGCCAATGAGCTGCTCGAAGAATTAGAGCAAAAGACCATTGCCAAAAACCTGCAGCAGAAGATCCGCAGGCTGCCGAAGAACAACATGCAGCTAAACCTCTTCCAGGTGGAAGATCCTAAGCTGGCAAAGCTGAAGGAATGGCTTCGGCTGGTAGACCCAAATACGCTCACACCTATCGAGGCCTTGATGAAGCTGCATGAGATGAAGGATAGGATGGGGAAATAGGGACTGGAAAGTGCAGTTCAACCCCCCAGAATGGTACAAACAATTTGCACGGTCAACCGACCTATTGTCTATACAGTTGAATTTAATTTGAAGCCCTTGCTGCCCAAAACGGCTATGTAGAAGTCCATGATCCATTAAAAACAGTGCCGTATGCCTCATGAAATTTCAAACGACATTAACCGAATCTCATCCGCCATGGTGTTGCATTAGCGAATCCATTTCCAAAAGAACATATTAACCACAAAAAAACCTTAGTACCTTAAAACTAATGAACATTGAAGAAAAAGAACTAGAAATATTTTTTGATATACCAAAGTCATTTGAGATTCAAAATATTAAGCCGTTAATTCATTTAGTCGGTTTATATTTCATTTTCACGAAAAATACACAGATACAATACCCATTTAAAAAGTCTCGACTGATTTATATTGGAATGAGTGAAAAGAAAACAAATAGTATAGGTAGCAGATAACAGAGCATTTTGGAGGGAAATCAAAAAATATTGGATTAAGTAATTACCGGAAAGTCGATAGCCTATTTTTTACTTTTATTCCATTTGAAATGTTGAGGAAGTTTTGGGTCTTCAATATTGAGAATCTTGAAGCATATTTTATATTTGATTTCGTTGATAAATACGGCATATATCCAATCTGTAACAACAAATCAGGATTTGAAATATTAGGTAAGTTTGTTAATGCAAAATTGGTTATTGATTGGAATTATTTTCAATAAATATTACAATTATGAATGATTCTATTAAAAGCGGCAAGCAGGTCATTGATGAATTCTTTTCCGAAATCTACAATGTAGAAAATGCGGATGAAAGCACCGTTGATATACTTGTTTCTCTGTATGGCAAGAATAAGTTAACAGATACTAATCTTCAAAATGCCCTTGATGATTTATTGCAGAAAGAAGTTGACAAAATCGAAAAGAATGAAAACGAAAATTAAAGCTTTAAGTCTTAAAGGGATAAGAGGCATTCGTGAAAATTTTTCAATGAACTTGAATGGAAACTCCATTTTAATATATGGGGATAATGGAACAGGAAAAAGTTCATTAACTGATGCAATGGAGTGGCTTTACTATGATCAGATACAACATCTTTCCAATGAAGAAATTGGAAGACATAAAGGAAAAGATGCGTTGAGAAATATTGCTTTTAGCATAGCAGAGGACAGGGCGGTCTCAAGACATAGATATTTTATACATCTTTAAAATGTATTACGGTAAAAACACCTTGCGCATTGGTTTCATAGTATCGGGCACTTGAATGCGGATAGTCCACGTAATCTTTTACAAGCATTTCACTTTTTAGAGACTGGATTGCGATGCATATAATATAGTTTCTGCATCATCATTTCATCACTTAAAATCTTTTTAGCATCAAACGAATCTTTCAATACCTGGTGAAGCTTACCGGTTTTCCAGTCACACGGCACAACATTCTGCTTTAGTAAATCCAATGATTTATTTCCTGCTGTAACTTTAACCGTTTTACTATTTCATATGCCATAAATCTTTTTCTATTGGTTACCCTTTGGTTTAACTGATGATCTGTTCCGGTGTAAAAAATAATGAAATGCACATGATTTGGCATAATTACATATCCTGTTATCTTGTATCTAAATAAATACATAATATGGAACCAATTATATACCTGGTCAAATGCATTGGTAAGTGAAAAAGAGGCAACCACCGGTTGCAGGTAAAGGTGCAGAAATAAAAAGTATCACTACCTGTATAAAGTCTCTTTACCGACATTCAAACGTTTATAATAAATTTACTTGATCAGAGTGTCGTAAACAAGTTTCGCCCTGTCCTCAAGCTCATCTTAATTGCTTCCGGGAGACAGGGCGAGGGTGTAAAGAACTACAACGTTTCGGTTCGCGAATCTGCAAATAAGGTGATATTCCTAAGAAAGTTACAGCGCGGCGGCAGTGAGCACAGCTTCGGCATACAAGTGGTAAAGATGGCAGGCATTCCTCAGGAAGTTGTGAACCGCGCCAATGAGCTGCTCGAAGAGCTCGAGCAAAAGACCATTGCGAAAAACCTGCAGCAGAAGATACGAAGGCTGCCGAAAAACAATATGCAGTTAAACCTGTTCCAGGTGGAAGACCCCGAGCTGGCAAAGCTGAAAGAATGGTTGCGGCTGGTAGATCCGAATACCCTAACAGCTATAGAGGCATTGATGAAGCTGCACGAGATGAAGGATAAGATGGGGAAATAAAGCCTGGAATGTATTATAACACGGACGAACCCATTTGATATTGCACTTAATTCATAGATAAAAAGGACTTTGAAAAGAAGTAACATTCTCAACTTTATTCTTGGCTATCGCTCAATGCTTGACTGCTGTTATCTTCAAAAGGTTCGAGCTGGAAGCTTTTCGTTACTATACCGCAGTAATTTGAGCAAAAAACCTACTCAACTATTTTAAATATACTTCCCATGTTTTGGTAAATAAATTAATTTCCCTAAATTTGGTAAATTCTTAAGGCAACACCTGGGTTTTTATAATAGCATAAATGATAGTATCTTTTAACAACTCTTATCTTCAAAAAATCTATGAAGGTAAGCAGGTGGCTGGTAAACCAAAGTACAGTAAAGAGGTTATACTGAAGTTTAAAAAAACGGTTTTAATGCTTCAGAATACTGAAAGCATTAAAGAATTAAGAAAATTCAGAGGACTAAATCTTGAAGCTTTGAGAGGTGACTATAAAGGCTTTTTTTCAGTGAGAGTTGATTTACAATACAGGTTGATCCTGAGTATTGAAAAAGAACGAATAGTGCTTACAGACATATTGATAATAGAAGACCTGACGAATCATTATCAATGATAAGATGCTATTAAATTCAGCAACATTTAAAATAAAATATTATGGCAGATTATAAAGTTGTCAATTCCCGTGGAAAAGAAATTTATACTGATGTAAATCTTCACCCGGGTGAAATCTTGCAGATGGAATTAGCAGCAAGAAATATTAAGAAAGCTGAATGTGCTGAATTACTTGGAATAAAGCCCGGGCATTTCAGTGAATTGTTGCATGGTAAAAGGCATGTAAGTGCAGCTACTGCTATTAGGTTGCAAAAGCTGTTAGGTATTTCCGCCGAATACTGGATGAGGATTCAAGTTTATCATGATTTATTTATAGAAAGAAATAAAAAATCAGAAGCCGCTTAAATGACAAAAGAAATTAAGAACATTGATTTATTTCTTGAGGGTGTAAGCGATAAAAATATTGTAAAAGGATTTTCCCACGATTTTTACAATTCCCCTGCAAGGTTTCTCCGAAATTTGTTTGAGAAGCAATTTAAACTTTTTCTCAACCAGAGGATTTGATTATGGATCCTTTTTGTGGGAGGAGGAACTATTTTAGTAGAAGCCAGACTTCTGAATAGAAATTCCATTGGATTTGATATCAGTAGCCTGGCTACTTTCATAACCTGTACTCAATCTGTTGACCTTCCTAAATTATCAAATAGAAGAATTTATTTATAAACTGACTTAGAGATAACAATATTATTTAAAAGAACGATAACTACACGAAACGACGCGAACCATATAGAACTTTTGAGGATTTGAAAATTTACACGTACCACTTAAAAGCTCAAGTTTAATTGAATCATTAAATTATTACCATAAAACATACCTTTTTTTACAGTATGCATGCGAAACAAATTATCCTGAAGAATCCGTAACAAATGAGTAAAATTCTTTTCTGGTCTTTTTCAGTAGCCCTTGCCGGGCTCCTCTTTGGATTTGATACCATTGTGATTTCAGGCGCGGATCAAAAGCTGCAGGAGCTATGGAACACGTCTGATGTTTTTCATGGTTTCGTTGTCATGGCATCTGCTTTATGGGGCACTGTAGCAGGAGCCATAACAGGCGGAATACCTACTAACAGGTACGGCAGAAAAAATACGCTTATCGCAATTGGTGTCCTGTACTTTGTTTCTGCGGTTGGCGCTGCCCTTGCCAATGACCCATATACGTTTGCCTTTTTCAGATTTATCGGTGGGTTGGGGATAGGCGCTTCAACCATCGCTGCCCCGGGCTATATCTCAGAAATTGCACCTCCTCAAAAAAGAGGACGGCTCGTGGCGATGTATCAATTGAGCATTGTGGTCGGTATTCTCACCGCATTCCTGTCTAACTAC
Organism: Chitinophagales bacterium; assembly: GCA_013816805.1. NCBI lineage: Bacteria > Pseudomonadati > Bacteroidota > Chitinophagia > Chitinophagales > Chitinophagales bacterium. The sequence continues at coordinate 95,215 of JACDDS010000013.1, forward strand.
CTGCTGAGAAATGCGGGTGAACAACCTTGGAGATATATGATTGGGGTGGCGGCTTTTCCTTCATTCATCTATACGATTGCCGTACTGTTTATCCCAAACAGTCCGCGATGGCTTGTTATAAAAGGCAGGGTTGCAGAAGCAGAGAAGGTTTTAAAGATGATTGGCCAGGACAGTGATATAAATTCATTTACAGTGGAGAGGCCCCGGGAAGCACTCAGGAATGAAAATATTTTTATGAAGAAATACAGGCCCGCACTGTTGCTTGCATTCTTCATTGCATTCTTTAATCAGCTCTCCGGAATCAATGCAATCTTGTATTACGCACCCCGAATATTTGAGGAGGCCGGAATAGTCAGCAGCTCTGCCCTGCTGAGCAGTGCAGGGATTGGTTTCATCAATGTTTTATTCACGTTGATTGGCATGGCATTAATAGATCGCCTTGGCAGAAAACAACTGATGTACATTGGTTCATTCGGATACATCCTCTCACTAACGCTTGTAGCACTGTCTTTCTACTTTGGATGGAAAGGTTTTAGCGTATCTTTTTTTCTTTTTGTTTTCATCGCAGCACATGCCATAGGACAAGGCACCGTCATCTGGGTATTCATCGCAGAAATATTTCCGACACATTTACGCGCACCGGGTCAATCCTTCGGGTCATCGGTTCACTGGGTGCTGGCAGCAGCCATTCCATCACTTATTCCTTTTCTGTTTTCTACCGTCGGCGCAGGAATCGTCTTTGCCTTTTTTGCCATCATGATGGTCGGTCAATTACTCTGGGTCAGATTAAAAATGCCGGAAACGAAAGGAATTAGTCTCGAAGAAGTGAGCAGGAAATTAACCAAATAATTGCACCCTTTTACCAAGCTTGTATTGAGCTTGTCGGCGTGCTAGGGTAAGAGCTGCGGAAGATCAATTTCTCAATAGGTTTCGAAAGAGAAGTCCATTACTTGTTACTGGTCCCCAGCTTTCTAAAATAATTACCTTGCCCTCATGAAACCAGCAAGAAATCTTCTCATCGGAATGATCCTGGGAGCTGTGATGGGATGGTTCCTTGGCTTTCTCCGCCTGCCGTATGTAGAAGTGAACCCTTCCTTTCTCATGGGTTTCACCGCATGTGTCGCACTGGTATTACTGGTACTCACCCTGTTATTTGCCTGGAAGAAACATTCGTTCCTGCTCCGCCTGATTGGCGGACAGCCTGTGCAGCAGGATCCAAAAACAGCAAGCCGGACTTATGCCATCATTTGGATCGTAGTTGCTTCTTTCATTGTAGCCGGCGGATCCATCAGCAGTTTTTTAATTTACCGTCAGAGTAAGCTTTTTAAGACTCAAATTCTGAAACAGAATAAGAAAATTCAGGAGCAATCGGAGTTGATTGAGTCCGTCAGAAAAAGCAACATGATCTTTTTCATGAGTAACATCCTGGATAATACGGAAGAGGAGTTAAAAAAAACCGGCACAGTGAGTGAAGCCATCATTGCAAGAATAGCAGCGCTCAGTTTTTCTTTTAAGCCCTATAAATATTTAGAAAGTGACAGCCTGTCAGAGAAAGCATTTAGTCCTGAGAAAGGACAGCTATTAATGGCCTTGATTCTGATGAAAATGGATTCAGGTTCTTTTGCCAGAATAAAACAGCGTGCATCTTTTGCCGGGGTTGATTTGAGCGGTGCAGATTTAAAAAATGCAGACCTGAGCGGTGCAAATTTGAGCGGTGCAAATTTAAAAGATGGAGACCTGAGCAATGCAAATTTGAGTAAGGCTGATTTAAAGGATGCAAATCTGTGGGGGGCAAATTTGAATGAAGCCAACCTAAGCAAGGCTGATATGAAAAGGTCGGATTTGAGGTGGGCTACATTAAATGGAACAAACCTGCAATTCGCTAATATGGATGGCGCGCAGTTGATAAGTGCTCAATTGATAAAGGCCGACGTACGTGAAGCATCCATTCAATGGGCCGATTTGGAAGGGGCGCTCTTAACTGAGGCCAACCTGACAAGGGTGAATTTTGTGGGCGCAGAACTGAGAAAAGCAGATTTGAACAAGGCTGATTTAACCAGGACGGATTTAAGAAGTATCAATTTAAATGAAGCTAATTTGCTCGGAACGGAGTTAAACAAGGCATTAGTCGATTCAAATTGGATTCAAAAGGTCAATGAATGGCGATTAACTGGTGTAAAAGAAATTCAGAACGGCTACAGTATTGTAAAAGATTCTTTAGATCAGTGGAAACATCCTATTTGCCGTTTAAGAAAGATTGAAAATTAAACTACATTTTGTCTTTCATAACAAACTTTGGTTAACACTTACCTGGAAGTACGTTGAGGTCAATAAACCATATGAACTTCGGCTTCTTCCGCCCGGCAGGATAAATTGATTTAATGAATTCATTCCCAAATATTAATTTATAGTGTTTAATGGCTAAAGCCGATCAATTAAATCTAATGCAACCCTGTACTGAAGCACAGAGCAAAAAGCTTTCGCATGGTGTTTCCTGATATTTTTCAAAACGACTTCCTATTCATCACCGCATTCATCTTCCTCGAAAATTTAGTCACTTGTTCATCTTCAGGTTTGAAAGGCTTAAAACCAATTTGCAGGGCCCAGCTGTAATAATGCTGCAGGTCATTCAGATAGTTTGCTACTAGCTCGGGCTTCCACCATGTTTCCCGGTTAATATTATACTTGACCTTTAGTTGTTTACCAATTTGCTGTCCCCATTCATTATTGATTAAGTCCACATAATTGTCAACCGGTCCTTCGTCCAGATCGCCGATTTGCTTTTCTGTGAACTTTCCGAGTATCAATTCCGGATGGTAATACCGTTCATGTATGTCGCCGACAAAATCCGCCAGCTCTTCTGAAAAGCACGAAGTAATGAATGCCTGCGCCGTAATGTGATTAAACGTGTTGATATAACCTTTTTCAGTTGTGTCTCTGGAATTGGCGAAAGCCAAATCTGCTGTATTGATATTACGGAATGAAGCCTGAGCCAGGCTAAAAAAAGCTACATCACCCTCTCCAAATAAGTTGGGTCTGAACCGTGCCAGGAGAAAGACCCTCTCCAGATCTTTTCTGTTACTTACTGCATATGGCGAACGGAAAATGATACTAAGGTGATCCCAGAAATCACCATCTCTTGCAGCGGCGATGTCACCCTGGCTTATACCGGACGCCAACACATTTACAACCTCCATTCCATTACTGCAGTCTCTTATACAAACCTTTGAATTTCCATGGATCGTGCTGTCTGTGTCGGCGTTGTCGTTGAAATATTCAATGCTAATGACAGATTTTAATTCGTCGAGAGATTTAAATCTGCTACCAAGTAATGCTCCTCTTACTGTACTATAGATGGTGCTGTCAGCAGAGGTGTCACAAGCACAGATCCGTACATCATTGATGGTAGTATGTTGCAACCGGCTACAGCCTATGCAACAGAGTAACAAAAGCACAATCAGAAACCGGTTACTATTCAGTGTACACATTTACAATCTCAATACAGCCTGGTCATTGTCAATTTTCACATTTTCTGTATTATGCAAAATCAAATACTTAGGCTTGCTATCCCCGTTTATGATCACTGAATCGATATTCAGGTTGCGAACATCGTCGAAGACAAATGCCGGCCTGTAATCTGCGGCGTCAATGCTGAGCTTAATATTTTTCATGCTCAGCCCATTCATATGCCTCACATAAAACCCCCAGGCCGGCAATTCACCAAACATAGAAAACTCGGGGTAGCCGGCTTCCTTTTCGGGAACCTGATCCAACCGTGAGAGGGGCATGCTGGCTAAACCGTTATTACCTTTTCCCGGATAACGGATTTCAATGTTCTCCAGCGTTACATTTTCCACCGGGTGTCCGGGAATTCCTGTAATCGATGAAGGGAATATGTTATGGAAAAATGGCAGCTCCGGCCCCCGGATTTCGTAGTCGTAATCGGGGCGCTCAAAAGCTATATCCACTTTCATATTTTTTATGGCGACATTTTTTAATACCACGGCAGTTCGGGTTTTTTCTCTTTCTCCCAATCTGATAAAGATGGCATTTCCTGTATTCACGGCTTCTATATGATCAACCAGCACATCTTCAAGGAAACCACCATCCACACATTCGATGGCGACTGCGGACCGGAAAGTGTCATATACTTTGATCTTCTCTATAGTCACATTTTTAAACCCACCCAGTGACTTTGTCCCGAATTTGATGGCGCTGGCGCTTGAGCGTACGGTACAATTGGCGATATAAATGCTATCACAGTAATGATTTACGGATTCCGATTTCAGACAGATGCCATCGTCCGCAGCATTGATATAGCAATTCGTAATACGCACCTGGTGACAATCCACGATATCAATGCCGTCATTGTTCCAATACGCATCGCTGTTAACGTGAACACTGTCCAGGATAATATTAGTACACTGGTAATAGGCCTGTACCCAGCACGCCGCATTCAGAAGCATCACATTTCTGACTTTGATATTTGTACACCGTACAAACTCGATGAGCTGAGGACGTACCAAATACGATGGTCTTCTTTCTACCAAATTATAATACGCACTATCGAGCTGACCGGCATAAAAAAGACTATCAATATTGAGTGCTAAGCGGCGACCCTGACCATCTATTTGCCCATGGCCTGTAATAGCGATATTGTTTTGACCGTCTGCCAATATGAGAGCTAACCACCGGTTCAGTTTACTATAATGATCAGGATTTGTGCTTCCGAGCAGAACAGCTTTTTCCGTCAAATGCAATTCAACATTTGACTTCAAAATGATGTTTCCGGTTAAAAAAATTCCTTCAGGTATTATCACCTGTCCTCCACCTTTTTTAGATGCCGCATCAATAGCTGATTGAATAGCGGAGGTATTCATTGTTTTTCCATCTGGCACCGCACCAAAATCAACAATGTTGTAATCCTTTGCAGAAAGGATATGTTGGTTGAAAATAAGAAAGCAGAAAAGAATTACTAACCGCATTATTCCAATATTATTTTTCTTGTCGCCAAGTTACATTCGCTCTCTATCCTAATAATATAGAGACCTTTCTGTAAAATTGAAATATCAATCTCTTTGGTCTCTGATGTTTGCGTATGAATTGCATTTTCAAAATTTGCTGATAACATTAACTGACCAAGTGAATTAAATACTTCAAGAAAAATTGTTTTTGATGTGCTCGCTCTAAAATTGAAATTTAATTTTTTTGTAGCTGAATTAGGATTAACGCCAATCAATTCAAAGCAACTATTGGCAGCAGATGCTTCTTGGATAAATGTTCCATTGTCATTTTTTAATATTACTCCAACACCAGAACCTCCTACAGCATATCCAACCGTATCGGTCGGAAAAAAAACCTCATCCAACGCTTCAGTTGTAAAACTCAGGTCATCTGACCATGTTACACCGCCATCATTGGTCTTTATGATAAAGGCATATTGACCTGTGGCGTAATTTCTACCTACGGCATATCCGGTTAAAGTGTCAAGGAAGAATATGGAGTTGACTCCATAAGTATTTGTAATGTTATTTTGAATCCAAGTTGTTCCGGTATCAATTGTCCTAGCAAATAGACCTTCTTCCCCCATTGCAAATCCCTTAGAAGTTATAGGAAATGAAATATCGGACACGCAAGTGTATCCAAGCAAGGCAGTTAATGTCCAAGTAGTTCCCCCATTTATAGTTTTATAAATTGCTGGGAACTCTGGCCAACCGTAATAGTTAGTTACGCACCCGACAATAAATCCAGATTGATAGTCTATAAAAGTTATCGATGTAAAAATGCTACTGCTACTAAATTGAAGAGTCCAATTATTGCCCTCATCTGTCGTCTTGAAAACTTCGTGGCCAGCAGTTATGAATCCAATATTCGAATCAAGGAAATATATTTTGGTGATCATACTCGTAGTATTAGAATTAAGAAGTTGCCAGTTGTTTCCTCCATCAGTAGTTCTGTAAACTTTACCATTGTCTCCTCCAATAAATCCTATGTTATTATTCAAAAAGAAAACAGTGCGGAGTTCAGGCATTGTGTCTGTATAGCTAATGTTCCAATTTGCTCCACCATCTATTGTTTTTAAAATCATTCCTGTAGGTTGTGAACCATTCCAATATCGTCCGACAACAAAACCATAGTTCTTACCGATAAAATAAGTTGAATGAAGCCACTGAGCTGTCGAGACAGGAGTGATGTCTGCCCATTGTCCGAAAGCTGTGATGGAACAAAGAGTCAGTGAAAGAATGGTAGAAAGTTTTTTCATTATTCAGTTAATTACTTGAAATTAGTTTGAATTTACGATATGGTTAAATCGCATATCGTCACCCTATCTGGCTCAATCATCCGCTTGAGTCGCTCAAAAAAAAGTGCATTTTCTATTCCTCATGCGGACGCACCATAGTATCCTTCGGAACAAATGTGATATCAACAAATTTCATTTTACCATTCGGTGCGATTTTTACCATTTGCGATTCAACAGGCAGGCTTCAATTTCATTTCTCCCGATTCTAATTTTTTCAAAATGACTTTGTGTTCCTGAAAGGATTTGCCTTCCAAATCTTTTGCGATTTGTTCTTTTACATTCTGGAAGAAACCAACGGTATCGAACTTCTTACTTTTGCATCTTCATATCCCCTTAAATTAAAAGTGCATTTTCTGTTCCTCATGCGGACGCACCACCGGGTCTTTAGGCACAAAGGTGATATCAATAAATTTCAATTTACCATTCGGTGCGATTCTTACCACGAGCGATTGATATGGTTTGAACTCAAATTTATGCCGGATAGCTTTTCCGTTGATGTTGATCGTGAGTTCACGAAAGACGGATTGCTTCATGAGCGACTGTCCTGAATAAACAGGGTACGTCAAATCCTTCGAAAGCGGTTGTGACAGGAACAGGTAGTGCGTACCATCGTTCTCTACCCGGCACCAATATTCCGGCAAACTATCTCCCTGAATCAAAGGAGGATGTTGAACAACTTTCTCGAATTTTTCGGAAACATTATTCAATGAAGACAACTCTTGCAACATTTTAGAGTACTCCTGAGATTTAATGAAGCCGGGTTGCTTGGGCTGGCGCTTCATGCAGACCGGCAATCCTTCTTTTGCAAATTCTAAAACTTTTTTCAATGCCCGCACATCCATGTAGTCAACATCAATGTAAAGGACAGAGAATGCTGCATCTCCAACCGTCAATCTCCCCCCGCCAACCGCGGTGCCTGCCCCGCCAACAACGGGGTGATATTTCGCTTCCTCTAAAAAATACCTATTGATCCAAATGGGGTGATAACCCTGTGTTTCTTCGGGAAAATACACGTATCTTAATTCATATTCACCCCAGACCCATACACGTTGCCGTTCCGGAGGATATGCGCCTTTCATTACGCCGTCTTCATAGGGAATATACACAGCCACATCAGTATATGTTTTTCCTTTTTGCAGAAAAGCGGAAACTTTTTCGATATACGAATTGAATGCAGGCAACTCCGGTGTCAGGCTTCCGTTAGGTCCAAAATAAGTGGTGGCAAAGAAATCAATGGAATCAGAGCCAACCGGATTATACGGCATGCCGTGATAAACAAGATGATTGATTCCCTGCGCGAATAAAGCATCGGCTACCATTTTCAGGTCGGCGGTTTGTTCCTTCCGAAGATAGGTCGCCGGAAATCCATACATGCAGGTAAAAGTCTCGCTCGATACAACGTTTTTTGAAGCGAGGCAGGCAGACGAGCTCACAATCCTACCATAGCGCGGGTTGTTTAACATCGCTTCTGTTTCCGGTATATCCGCAAGCGAATAGAGCGTCATCACATCGGCAGGCGCTCCCAGGCACTGAACTTTTGACCATGTTCCCAGCTCCTTGCATTTTTCCACGAAGGGTTTGTAATATCCGTTGGTGACATAATCATCTAAATGCAGCATGTAATCGTAACGAACATCGGGAAAGGAATCAAGCCCGGCTTTCATGTAAGGAATTATGTCGTACCCGAATTTTTCACGAAATGTTTTTTCAAACCCTTGCGTCCATATTTTGTTCGTTGCATTCAGCTTAATCTCCCATGAATCGGTGAACAGCGCAGATTTGGATCCTTTCAGCGCACCGCTTAGCGCATTGACCATCGGTCCTGCGTAGATTTTAAATGCTTCGCTGTCGAGATGATTGATCACCCATTGCGTATCAGGATAAGTCCACGCGTAGGTGAGCGACTGCCGGAAAGTGGTATCACCATAAATCTGTGTGCTGTGTGCTTTATCAATATAAGTCGCGGCAATAATCCAGGCACTGCCGAAGGTAAAATCGCATGAGAGTCCAATTGAATCAGCATATGATTTTGCAAACGCTACCACAATTGACCATTCGGGGCTGAGCCATTTTTGCGCAGAGGTGTCTTTGGGATAATGGCGGTTATATTTGTCAGTATACATTTTCTGATACCGGTATAAGGGATACAGCCAGCAGATTTCAACGCCACCAAAATTCATTTTCTTCACCCAATCGAGCTGGTGCTTGATATCCGGTTTTCTTATCTCCGTTGCGAACCACCACCATCTGACGAAGGGCTTGGAAGTTGGGTAATATGAAATAGCTTCAGTAGCGGGCGCAGAATTTTGGTTGAAGCTGCCGAACAATCCCAGCGCCATCGCACAGAGAAAAAAAATGGAGAGGCAAAATTTCATTACACGCAAATGTATACAGAAGTCGTATTTCCTGAATAGAGGCTTGTGCCATGAGGAAAACTCTTGCAATGATTATATCGAACGAACTCTGACTCTTCCCGGAGTTACTGTTACAAATAAATTCTCAGCAGGAGTTACATAATCACTAAGAAATTTCAGGAGCACCGGTTCAATTTGGGAGTAGCGCGGCTGATCATACCTAAGGAGAATTACAGAGAGGCTTTTAACACCGTAAGAAAATATAAGCTCACCAAAATCTTTGTCTTCTGTAATTAAGCAACCATTTCTTGAGCGAACAAACTCTGCAATTTCACGATCAGAGATTCCCGGTTTTTCATCGCGAATGGAAAACACTTCGAAGCGCTTGTCGCGAAGCAATTCAATCCAGTATTGTTCAAGGTTCTCATCAGCAATAATCATTGTGTGATGATGACCTCTTCATTGGCAACCATGTCGGCTGCGAATTCAAGAGCCGCCTGTATTTGTTCCCTCGTGAGATGAGGGTAAGCTTTCAGCAATTCGTCAATTGAATAACCACCTGCGATTTTCCTGATGATGAGTTCTACAGTAATCCGTGTTCCTTTAATTATCGGTTTCCCGAGCATCACTTCCGGATTGCGCTCTATTAGCTTGTGATTTTCCATTTCAATCGAATTAAGAATCGTAAAGTTAGAAAAGAATTGTTCGGCGAACTGGCTCTTGCACCCACACGGCACAAAAGGCTCGGGCAAGATAGAGAGCAATCAACTCTAGCGAAAATCATTTTAATTTTGAAAATATGAAAACTGATGTCATCAATATTGATTCAGAAATCCTCGGAGGCACACCTGTATTTAAGGGAACACGCGTTTCAAATGAAAGTTTATTTGATAATCTTGAAGCAGGAATGTCCGCTGGAAGAATTCCCGGATGATTTTCCAAAAGTAACAAAAGACCAAGCATTGGCTGTGCTCGACATCGCAAGCAAAATAGTTTCATCTGCGAAAGCAAAAGAATGGTATGAAGCCTTTGCTTGATGAGAATCTTCATAAAAGAATAAAGCAACTCCTGAACGAACATGATGTTTACACGGGTGCAGGAAAAAGGCTGGGCGGGAATTGCAATTTTTCTAATCGTATATTTCTTCCTGCATGCAACCTAACTTCATCAGAAAACTCAAAACGCTACTATTCATTTGCCTTGGTACAGGTTTCGCGGGTGTGATCTATCAACTCATCGGCGAACAGCGCCTCGATTTTAATAGTGTATTGTTGGGATTCCCATTAGGTCTGGTCTTTGGCTTTCTGGAATTATTTCTGTTCCCGAAGGCTGAAAAAAGGTTTCGGCAATGGTCCTTTACAAAGATGCTTGTATATAAAGCCATGCTTTATACTGCTGTCATTTTTTTTGTGACGGTTTCCATGGCGATTATAGCAGGTTTATCTGAGGGCCGTAAAATGAGTGAACTCCCAATCTTTCTGAAGTCTATGAGCCTGTTGGTATTAGTCCTTTATGCCCTTGTGGTTTACAGCTTCCTTGTATTCTTTCTGCAGATCAATCATTTGCTTGGAGAAGGTGTTTTATGGAAATTCATCCGTGGCAAATACCATCAACCCCGTGAGGAAGAAAGGATCTTCATGTTCCTTGATATGAAATCATCTACAACGATTGCAGAGCAACTGGGGCATGTCCGTTTCTACACATTGCTAAATGAGATCTTCCACGAGATATCACAACCGGTACTTCAAACTAAAGCTGAGATTTATCAATATATAGGAGATGAAGTGGTTCTTACATGGGAGGTGGAACATGGCCTGGAGAACTCGAATTGCCTGAGAGCTTTTTTCATGTTCAGGGAACGCCTTCTCAGAAATAGCGGGAATTACCTCAAAAATTTTGGAGTAAAGCCGGAGTTTAAAGCCGGATTGCATTTTGGAAAAGTTATAAGTGCCCAAATTGGTGACTTGAAACGGGAGATTGTATATAATGGCGATGTGCTTAATACAACTGCAAGAATTCAAAATGAATGCAATAAATATCAGCGTGACTTTCTCGTTTCCGGCATTCTCATGAACCGGATCAAAGAAATGAATGGTTTTCAATGGGAAAGAATAGATGCCGTAACACTTCGCGGCAAAGAAACAGAAGTAGAGCTTTTCAGCGTGATGGAGGCGGTTCGCCCGATGCTGGGTGAAATAGGTTAGATAGGAATTCACGTAAGCTTGGTTTTGCAAATTACCGCATGCACTGCACCCAACTATGAATTGAATTCGCGCAGTTTCTATGACTCAAACAAGTGTCGCCGACCAACAACCCAAGCGCAAGCAATTTGTCATTCATTAATGACTACAAATCAGACAAAAAAATTGAAATGCCTTCCGTTTTTTCTTCAAGAAATTTTCAATGTTGTGATTAGCGACTTATACTCACTTCTTCATGTTAGACGTTAGGGACATTAAGGGCGGGAGGGACTGAAGGAAATCATCCCTGAAATAACATAATACCTTTGCAAAAACTCCGTGAAGTGGTGATGATGAAACAGGTTCTGAAAAGAAGAGAATTCCTTCTCCTTGCTGCGGCTGCAGGCTCGCTCCTTCTTCCTTTCAGTTTTCCTGTTTATAGTAATGCGGCTGCACCGAGTGATCGCATTCTGAAATACATCAGGGATTCAATCGGCAAAACATTGCGACCGCATTCTGACGTTGACCCTTTAGGAAAAAGTATTCCGCTTCCGTATGACTTCAACGTACCATGCATCAGCATTCATTTTCAAAACCTGTTTTACTACGATACCTATTTTCTGAATCGCGGGTTGATTGCGCTCGGTGACATTCGCCAGGCAGAAAACAATGTGAACGATGTACTCTTCCTCGTGGAGAGCCTTGGGTTCATGCCAAACAGCAATCGTCTCGATATGACCAATCGCTCACAGCCGCCTTATCTGTGTATGATGGTTAAAGACGTTTATGCGGCTACAGGAAATAAGGAGTGGCTGAAAACGGCTTACCCGCTCATCAGCAAGGAGTATGAATTCTGGAACACAAAAAGGAGTACGACGTACGGATTATCTCGCCATCATCACGATGCGACACCGGAGTATCTCGCCAATTTTTATGAGCATCTGAAAAAAGTCCGGTTGCCACTCAATGCAACTACTGATGAAGAAAAAATTTCCATTGCCGGTCACCGGCTGGCAGAGGCCGAAGCAGGTTATGATTTTACTCCGCGGTTCGACGGCCGCTGTTCTGATTTTATACCGGTCGATCTCAACAGTAACCTCTATCTCTATGAAGTCACAATGGCCGATTTTGCCCGAATACTGGAAAACGGGGAAAGTAAATTATGGGTTGCCCGGGCGACGGAAAGAAAGAAACGGATCGATGATCTCTTGTGGAATGAAACCCGGGGGCTGTATCTTGATTACGATATGGAAAATAAACGGTCTTCGAATGTCACTTCGGTTGCAACATTTCAACCATTATGGGTCGGATGCGCTTCCATTGATCAGGCGAACAGCGTGAAAGAAAATTTAAAACTCTATGAATACGCTCACGGTGTGGTGCCTTGCGAAGCAGGCACGCATGATTTCACCTATCAGTGGGATTATCCGAATGCCTGGCCTCCTCATGCATTAATCATATCCGAGGCACTTTCTAAGTATAACTATGAAGATGATGCTGACCGCATTCGTTCGAAATATGTGAACACTGTTTATGCTGTGTATAAATCAACCGGCACTTTGTGGGAAAAGTATAATGCCGTGGAAGGAAATCTAAAAGTCAATGAAGAGTATAAAACGCCTCCTATGATCGGATGGACTGCCGGAATTTATGCGCATATGAGAATTGTAAAGAACACCCGGTTGCAATAGGTGGTAATGTAGTTACTAACTTTAGCAACGAACTCACCAACCAAATAGACTTGAGTTCTTAAGTAAGTCAATTGTATAATATTTACATAAGACAATGAATTATGCAGTCTGCAATCATTCATGCAAGAGCATGTTAGCCACAAACCTATGGCAGCAATGCGAAATTTAAATGCTAAGCAATCACGAACACCATTAAAAACAATACGAAAAGAGAAAACTAACTGTAAAAATATTGACATTCATACCATGACAGGTTACAAAACTTATTGCTAGTGGTAGTAAAAGAAGTGTATCGTGGTGTTCAGCATATTGCTTACAGCACAAGCATTACAAACCTTGATAAGATTATTTCCGATTTTGGGAGTGAAGGCTTTTCTATTATACGCCGCTTCGATACGCCAATAGCAAAAATTGTGTTTTTTAATACACGAAAAAAGATTGGTTTTTACGGAAATAATGGGCATTAACGAAGAAGGTGAAAAGGCTGTGCAGAAAATGAAAAGCGGAAGCGCATAACTATTATGAGTTTAACTGTCGATGAATATGGAATGTATTCAAAATAAATAAAGAAAATATAGCTGAGAGCGCCTCAAGAGAACAATTAATTTTATAATGAAATATAAATTAAACACAAAGGCAGACACACATTATTTAGACTAGCATTCAATAAAGAAGCATAAGCGCACAAAAAGAGTACTTGCAAAATGTCGGCAGACGGTATGCGGCTCTAAAGCAATTTTCAATCAAGCTTTATATCTTTAAGCAGGGTGATGGTAGTTCTATTGCGCCACGTTGTACCACTAAACGTTGTACGCAATTTAAAAAAGAGCTTTGGATAAGCTGGTGTAATAAACGGTATTCACAAAGTTAAAGACATGCGTATATTCTGCCATTTATGGAAATTATACGCTGCAAACTTGGTCCGTGTTGCGTAAAATAGATGTTAGCGGTCATTGTAAAAAGGCAGTAACAAATCATAGACAACAATAAAAAAAAGAACTGTATGAAAAAATTAATTTCATTTATGCACATATCGCTTGACGGTTTTGTAGCAGGGCCAAACGGAGAAATGAACTGGATTAAAGTTGATGAAGAAATTTTTGATCATGTCGGTAAGCGGATAGGAGAAACCGACACTGCATTATATGGACGGGTAACTTATGAGATGATGGAAAGTTACTGGCCTGCCGCAGGAGACGAGCCGAATGCGAGCAAGCACGACATTGATCATTCAAAGTGGTATAACAAAGCTCGCAAAATTGTTTTATCCAAAACAATGAAAGACGCGGATTTGCCTAACACAACAATTATCAGCGACAATCTTTCGGACAGAATAAATGAAATAAAACGACAGGCAGGTAGCGAGATCCTGTTTTTTGGTAGCCCAACAGCAACACATTCACTTATTCAACTGAACTTAATTGACGGCTACTGGCTATTTGTTAATCCAATTATTCTTGGACGAGGCATTCGATTGTTTGTAGACATCAAAGACAAAATAAAACTAAAACTATTGACTACCCGGCGATTTACTTGCGGAGTAACAGAACTAAATTACATAGTGGACAGACAATAACAACGAACCGCTAACAGCGCGTCTGTGCCAATAGTGTAGTGGTAATCGAAGGTCTGTGCATCTAAAAAACTTAGTGCTAAACGGACAGGAAGGTGCTTCTAATCCGATACTGCACATACACGCAATCCGTTAGCGGTCATGCTAAAAAATGGACACGACAATTAGCTATATACAAAGAGAACATACAATTGTTGATACTAGCGGAAAACCGATACTGATTACAAAAGGGAATGAAATATTTTAAAGGGAAAATATGTGGGTAACTGAATCACTATGGTTTGAAATAGCTATTGTAAGTATAGTATATGCATTAGGCAATATACTAATGGGGCATTTTGAAGAACGGACACCAAAATCAGAAGAGTTGGAAAGTACATTTTAACGCTTTTAATTATTTGTGGAATTTCCGTTTTCTTTGGTAGAGCAGTATCAATAATATTACTTGCAAGTATCATTATTCCGGTTCTATACATTCATGCCTATTATTTGTCAAAGAAAAAAGGAATAAATGGTTGGACTGGAGAGCCTAAAAGCAAATATTATGAGTTTCGTAAGTGGGATAAGGACATATTTTCAAAGCGACAAGACTAAAAAAACAGAAAGCCGAATCACTAACATCGGTATGGCAAAGGCGGGCTGACGTGCTTCATAGAAACATTTGTGCAAGGTTCAGCATTTGTGCTTCGAATGAACATTAATGTGTAAAAGCTAACATTTAATCTGACAGACAGGGATTAACTTAGAGTTGAGTTAACACAATTCATTAACCCCTAAACTGTCAGAAATGAAAACTGAAATCAAGTTAGTAAAAACAAAATTAGG
>JACDDS010000014.1 GCA_013816805.1 Chitinophagales bacterium
TACATTTGAAGTGCAAATTGATCTGCCCCAAAATTGCATGCTTATCTGCGTTTTGGGGCTTTTCATTTTCCACATCCCATTGTGAAATCCTTCATAGATAAGCCTTTTGAGTTTTCAGGTTGACCCTTACTAGAGGAAGACTGCTTGCAATGGAGTCTGTAACTAAGAGTTTAAAGTCTATTTATTTTAAAATAGCTAGTACTGTTTTTCCTCCTTTTACATTCTCATTCAGGGCTACTTTAATTTCTGCATTAACCGGTATAAAAACATCAACCCGGGACCCAAATCTGATGAAGCCAATTTCATCACCAGCTTTTAACACCTCGCCGCCTTTCAAGTAGCAAACGATTCTACGGGCCATAAAACCTGCAATCTGCCGAAACAAAATTTCTTCCTGACCATTACTGATAACAATTGTATTGTGTTCGTTGTCAATGGATGATTTTGGATGCCATGCTACAAGATAATTTCCTTTGTGATACTTTACATATTTTACTTCACCGCCGACAGGAGTCCTGTTTACATGAACATTGGCTGGTGACATGAAAATGGAAAGTTGTTTTTTCTTTGCCTGAAAGTATTCTTTCTCCTCCGTTTCCTCAATAACCACAATTTTTCCATCAGCAGGTGCAATTACCTCATTATCTTTTGCATCGGTAAAACGGTTGGGATTTCTAAAAAAAGAAACAACGGCTAAAAAGAAAAGCAATGAAATAAAGGATAGTATAAGTTTCCATATTAAAAATTCAAGTAAAAAAACACATAGAAAAAGATTAATTGCAGTTAATACAACAAAGACAATGATTAAAATTTTAATTCCTTCTTTGTGGATTCTATACATAAAGTTTTAACAGCATTAATATTATAATGTGCAGTTTCATTTTACCTGGAAAATATATCTTCAACGGGAACTTCCGGTAAACAACATTAAACCTATATAATAAATAAATACAAAGGGTATCATAAAGATAAATGCATCAAAGCGGTCCAATAATCCACCATGGCCCGGAAAAAAATTTCCGGAATTTTTAACACCTGCATGCCTCTTAATCATAGATTCAATAAAATCTCCGAAAGTGCCAAAAATTGAAACAATACAGGCTATCACAAGCCAGTTAACAGCATTCAACTGATGAAAAAAATATGACAATATGAAACCACATAAAATTGAAAATAGTAAACCACCTGAAAATCCTTCCCAGGTTTTTTTTGGTGAGATGGAAGGCAATATTTTATGTTTACCTATGAGCGATCCGGTAACATAGGCCATAGTATCATTAGTCCAGACGAGAAAAGTAATACCTAAAATTAATCCGCATCTGTTGGGGAACCATTCCGTGTTTTCATTAACATAAGGGAAAAATACAATCATTGATAATGGGAAAGTGATATAAAATATTCCAAGGATATTTATAGCCGCATTTCTTACAGGACTTGCCGTTCTGTAGAACAGCTCAATGATTAAAAAAATTAAAATGCCCGGAATAATTAAAAAATAGAGAAGGTTATTTATATAAAACACAAAACGGAACCCGGTAGCTAAGATCCACCACGAAATAATCCCAACTACAATCCTGATAATATTTATTGCTTTAAGCTGCATTACAGAATAATTCTGCTCTGATTTCATCAATGAATAAAACTCCCAAAGACAACCCGCATGGATCAGAAAAATAAGGGCGAGAAAAGTTAATTCATGAGCTGCAATGCTTCCGATCATTACAATAGCAAATAGAGTTCCTGTAATCGAGCGGCGTAGCAGATCATTCATAGTGGTTGGTTATCGATAATCACGTAAGCCTCTGCTGCCTGTTCTATTGATACATATACAGCAACCTCTCCGATCGTAATATAGGATGAATCCTGCTGGTTAAGAATTACGGCTTTAATGTTATGCTCTTCCAGTATTGACTGCACCATTGCTGCCTGGTGCGGCTTTGAAGTTTCATATACTTTAATCCATTCTGTGTCCATCAGATAATAATGCCGGGCTTATTGCAACTTACCGCTTCAGTAAATAAATTTATGCAGCTCACATTTTCTTTGATACATATATACACCTGCGGCTGTTAAAACAGTACAAATCAATACGATTATAATCGGGATTGGATCATTAGAATTAATATCGAAAGCAATCATACCATGATCATGAAGATAAATAAGAATTACCTGTACCCCATTATTAAGTGCATGTGCTGCAATAGGAGTCCATAAATTACCGCTCCACAAGAACAGATACCCTAGTAATGCACCCAGCAATAACCGCGGTATAAATCCATAAAATTCGAAATGAATAAAGCTAAAAATGGCTGCGGAAATCCAGACAGCTGCGTGCTCTTTGTTTATCCATTCATTTATTACCTGCTGTATACAGCCTCTGAACATTAGTTCTTCACCGATAGCAGGTATAACAGCTATTACAAGGAGATTAAATAATAAATCTATTGGTCCCGGCATTTTCAGAAACAGCAGCATCAGTTTTTCAGACGCGTCTTCTGAAGACCGGATTTCTTTTTCCAGGTCACCCATAAAAGCAGGCAGCGAAAGCTTTTGATTGAGCTCATAAGTAAATTGAACCAATGGTGTGGATAAAAAAAGAATAGCGATGGCGAGAAGCAGAAGTGAAAAGCGGGGTACTATTTTTAATTTCAGATAATCCCCAACCGGAAACTTTCGCTGCGCAAAGAATAGTGCCGGCAATAGAAATGCTCCTATGGAGGCCAGCAATTGCAAAAGTTTAAGCGCATTCAGCTCACCTGGATTTTTTGCTACCTCATCAGGCTGGGTTGTAAAAGCGCGTATAACATCCTCCAGATTTGTAATTCCAAATAAAGGCCTGACTAATGCAAAGCCAAGGGCAGCAAATAACCCTGCAGATACAATAGATAGCGCGCCTAAGAACAATAATTGCATCAGCGGATGCATTGTATCAAACAGATAGCGGGGACGACTCATGGGACAAAAGTCGTAAATTTGGCGACTCAAAGAGATGATAAAAATCGGAAATATAGAGCTCCCTGAATTCCCACTGTTGCTGGCACCAATGGAGGACGTTAGTGATCCGCCCTTTCGTGCGGTATGCAAAATGAATGGTGCTGATCTTATGTATACGGAATTCATTTCTTCCGAAGGATTAATACGGAATGCGCGTAAGAGTATGATGAAGCTTGATATTTATGAAGATGAACGTCCCGTTGGTATTCAGTTTTTTGGAGGGGAAATAGATACCATGGTTAATTGTGTCGAAATTATTGAAGAAGCAGATCCGGACATTATTGACATTAATTATGGTTGTCCTGTTAAAGGAGTAGCATGCCGGGGAGCAGGAGCTGGTATTCTAAAAGATGTACCGAAAATGGTAAGGATGACAGCGGAAATTGTAAAGAAAGCTTCACGGCCTGTTACTGTTAAAACACGTTTAGGATGGGATGATCAATCAAAAAATGTAATAGATGTGGCAGAGCGCCTGCAGGATATTGGTATTGCTGCAATCTCTATCCATGGCCGCACCCGGGAACAAATGTATAAAGGGCAGGCTGATTGGAACTTAATTGGTGAGGTAAAAAACAATTCACGCATGCACATACCGGTGTTTTTAAATGGCGATGTTACTTCACCTGAAAAAGTGAAGTATGCTTTTGAGAAATATGGTGTGGATGGGGTAATGATTGGCAGGGCAGCAATTGGAAATCCATGGTTTTTCAATCAGGCAAAGCATTATTTAAAGACTGGAACCCATCTTCCCTTACCTGATATTACCGGCCGCATCAATGTATCCCGTACGCACCTTTCAAAATCTATTGCATGGAAGGGAGAACGGCTTGGTATTTTAGAAATGCGAAAACATTATTCTAATTATTTTAAAGGATTGCCTAATGTAAAAGAATATCGTGATCAATTAGTGAGACTGGAAACAGAAGAGGAAATAGAAAATATTTTTAATCAAATGGGTGAAGCCTATATGAATGCCGAACCTGCAATTCAGGAAACACTTGAAATGTCTTTATAAAATTGTAATTGGTTTAGAAGAATCCTTTGAAATTCCACAGGAATTTAAAGTACACCACGATCTGATAAAAAAGCAGCATTTTCGCTAAAGATTAGTTACCAGCCTAGCAGCCAGGCAAAAACTAACGGTGCTACAATGCTTGCATCCGATTCAATGATAAACTTAGGAGTTTCTATACCTAGTTTTCCCCATGTAATCTTCTCATTGGGAACAGCTCCGCTATAAGAGCCAAAGCTGGTAGTGGAATCTGAGATCTGGCAGAAATAACTCCAGAAAGGAACGTCATGCCATTCGAGATCCTGGTACATCATGGGTACTACACAAATTGGGAAGTCTCCGGCTATGCCACCACCGATCTGAAAAAATCCGATACCTTTTCCATCTGAATTTTGTCTGTACCATTCTGCAAGCCAAACCATATATTCAATCCCGGACTTCATGGTCGAGGCTTTTAACTCATTTTTAATAACATAACTCGCAAAAATATTTCCCATGGTAGAATCTTCCCATCCGGGAACTACAATCGGGAGATTCTTTTGTGCGGCCGCAAGTACCCAGGAATTCTTCGGATCAATTTGATAGTATTGTTCAAGCACGCCACTGAGCAACATATGGTACATATATTCATGGGGGAAAAAACGCTGATTAGAAGATTCCGCTTCCATCCAGATTTTATAAATATGCTGTTGTATCCTTCTAAAAGCCTCTTCTTCTGGAATGCAAGTATCAGTAACCCTGTTAAAATGATTTTCTAGTAAGTTCCACTCATCAGCGGGAGTAAGGTCCCGATAATGCGGTACGCGCTCGTAATGGTTATGGGCTACCAGGTTCATCACATCTTCTTCAATATTTGCTCCGGTGCACGATATAATCTGCACCTTATCCTGACGAATCATTTCTGCAAGCGAAATCCCCAGCTCTGCAGTGCTCATTGCTCCGGCAAGTGTAATCATCATTTTTCCCCCTTCATTCAAATGTATTTCATAACCCTTTGCGGCATCCACCAATGCAGCGGAATTAAAATGAAGAAACTGCCTCTCCATAAATTCTGATATTGGTCCTCTTTTCATACCCTTATTTTTTTGCAAATATAGAATGATGTGTCACCCGCGGGTGTGAAAAACAATCTTATTTTTCTTTATTATACAGGATTGCTTCCTGCAAAGTATTTACCTGAAATACTCCTACTTCAGGAACTGAGTCCTGAGTTTGAATTATATTTCCTGTAGTCCATGTACGGTTGTATTCACCTTCAAAAAGCTCAATGCGCATTTCCTTCTTCGTGATCAGGTTAAAGGTGCATTCAAATAAGATTCCATTCAGGCTAAATCGGCTTATAAAATGGTTTCCAAATACAGAGCTTGGTATATCAATTCCATTTTTTTCATCTATAGAGTACGTGTCATTGCCTTCACCCCGCTTTACTAATTCATATGTTTTAGAATACGTATCGTATGCGAGCCGTAAAATCCATCTGTTGAAATAAATGTTTGGTTCAATGACAAGCTGTACAGGTATTATCTGCTCTAATCCTTTTGCAGAATAAGACTTCAAATTTCCGTGCCAGTTACCAACCCAGTCATCGGGAAATATTAAAGCATCAGAATCGGTTAATAATACGGCTGGATAAAAAAGAAACGGAGGTTCCTGGGGCAGCTCCTCTACAAGCACTTTAGCCCAGCCCTGATATAAAATGTTAAGAGAATCTGCCGCGGCTCTGGAAAGATCGATAATTCTTCCTCCAAAGTAAGGGCCGCGATCATTAATTCGTACAACAATGGATCTATTATTCTCCAGATTGGTCACCTTTACAATGGTTCCAAAAGGTAATGTCCGGTGTGCTGCAGTTAAAGTTTTGTTAGAGAAAATTTCTCCGTTCGCTGTCTTTCGGCCGTTAAAAAAATTAGCATAATATGATGCTATTCCATTTTTGGTGTATAGTGTTTGAGAAAAGGAATCAGCAAAAACCAACAACAGACTAAAAACAAAAAGTGATTTCTGCATCAGGCGACCGGTAATGATGCTGATAAATGTACAGAATAAAAATTACTGCCGTAATCGGTTTAGGATACGGATTATCCTGAGTTCTCTTTACTTCTTTTTTCTGCTTCCAACCGCCTGGCCATTCTGCTATTGGTAATTTTTTTTGAAATAAGAATCCCAATCTCGAACAATCCATATAAAGGCAGGGCAACTAATGTTTGACTCACCATATCTGGCGATGGTGTAATAACAGCTGAAAGGAGTAAAATAAAAACAACAGCATATTTTCTATAGCCCGATAAAATTTCGTGGGTTGCCACTCCTATAACAGCAAGTAAATAAATAATCAGGGGGAATTCAAAGACAAGCCCGCATGCAAAGCTTAATCCGGTAACGGTTTCAATATACGATGAAAGGCTGATCGTATTTTTTACTTCAGTACTTACCTGATAAGTGCCCAGGAAAAATACTGTAAAAGGAACAATAAGGAAATAACCGAAAACTACTCCGAGATAAAACAGCAAGGATCCACTCAGCACAATACCATATATTTTTTGCCTTTCCTGCTCATATAAAGCCGGGCTAATAAATTTCCAAAGTTCCCATAGCACAAAAGGAAAAACGATCACAAGCCCGAGTGTAAAAGCATTTTGCAGGGAAACCATGAATTGCCCGGAAAAGTCTATGTTCTGAACGGGCACATTAAAATTTTGAACACACAGGCTGCTCATATGTACCCAGCTTCCCAATTTGCACATGACCCTGAAGGTCCAGAAGTCAGGATTTTTAGGAGCAAAAATGATGTGATCAAAAATAAATTTAGTATTTAAAAAAATAAAAATACCGGCAACTACTATAGCAATAAGAGACCGCAAAATAACCCAGCGCAATTCTTCCAGATGATCAATAAATGACATCTCTGCCTGATCACTGCTGCGCTTTTTTATTAAAGTATTGAGCCAGCCCATTAAATAGAATAAATAATTCGTTTATAGTCTCAGCAGTCCGGATTCATCTGGTTAACGGCATTAATTTCCGAGCAGCTTTATCAGTTCATTTAACCTGGGAGAAAGTATAATTTCAGTTCTGCGGTTTTTTGCTCTTCCTTCCGCGCTTTCGTTTGACGTAACGGGAAAATATTCTCCGTGACCGGAAGCAGTAACTCTCTTCGAATTCACACCATTCTGAACTAAGATTCTTATGATTGATGTGGCACGCAATACGCTTAAATCCCAGTTATCTTTCATGGAGCCGCTACCGGCTAAAGAAACATTATCCGTATGTCCTTCCACTTCCACATTTATATCCTGATTTTTTTTTAATACCGCGGCTAATTTTTGCAATGCATCGGTACCCTTAGGATCAACCGCTGTACTTCCTGATTTAAATAATAATTTTTCAGCCATGGAAACATAGACTCTTCCATTTCGCTGCTCTACAGTTAAATCACTTTTTTCAAATCCGAGCAAGGCTTGTGATATAGCATTTTTTAAGGCAACTGTCGCAGAATCTTTTTTATCGAGCAGCGATTGAAGTTCTTTTGTCTTTAATTCTCTCTCGGCGAGATTTAGCTGAAGAGAATCCAATGCACGTGCTTTTTTATTCAATTCAGCTTGTTTCTTTTTTAGCGAATCATTCAGGGCTAATTTTTCTGAGGAAGAAGATGAAAGTAAAAGTTTATTCTGCTGCATGGTCTGCTCATAGAGCTGTGTCATTTTTTTATGCTGCTCATTAACGCTGCGGTATTTTTGCCCTAAGGCTATGGTATCTCCGGTTAAATCTTTTACCTGGTCATTTAAAGCATTGATGCTTTTAACAATGGCAGCGTTTTTATTAATCTGCTCATCAACCTGGATTTGCAAATGAGCGGTTTGATCTTTGAGGTCGGTAATTGTTGATTGTGCATCTTCTAATTTTTTTGCCGGAACACATGATTGTAAGATCATTATTCCGCAGAAAATAATCAGGACCGTTTTAAATTTCATGCGGGCTGAAATTTTTAAGGGGCGAAATTACAATTAATAAACAGCCGGCTGATCGTAATGTATGTTTAATGCTCCCGCATATGGAGATATATAAAAGAAACAGCCACCTGCTTTAACAGGTGGCTGTTTCTTTTATCCGCATTTAATTATTTTTCAATCATAAATTTAACATGACTGATTTCATTTCCATTTCTAATTTCAAAAATATAAATTCCTGAATTCAGGCTGCTGAAATCGTAATTCAATGTGTTCAATCCTTCAGAAGCATTTTCAAATTTGCTGAACACAATTCGTCCCATTACATCCATTACATAAACCGTTATATTGCTGGAGGCGCTGCTGGAGTATTCGATATTCATTAATCCATTGGAAGGATTTGGGTAAATGCCGCTAATGCCTGTCACTATAACTCGTGCGCTTTCATTGCTTCTGAAAGGCGAACTGCTGACAGATGCAGTAAGCGTGTAGCAATTGATAGCATCGCCGGAATTATAGGGATATACCTTTATTTTATATTTGCCAATAGACCCATTATTATAAGTTATTATTTCATCCAGTGTATTGCTGCCGTTGGAAGTAGCTACTTTAGTTCCGCTTGGGTTATATAGTTGAAGGTCATAATCCTGCGGAAGATTGGTAAGGCTAACCTGAATGTTAGGTGTGCTTGCTGAATTACTGAAGCTAAACCAATCCACATCAGTAGAGGTAGCGATAAGTGCGCTTATGTTCGTATTTACACTGATAGCAGCAGCCTTATTTTTACCATTATTTGGTTCATAGATGTCAGAACAGCCATTAGAGGTAGTTGTGAAATTTGCAGAGCCTGAATAACTGCTATTACCGCTGCTGCATGAGGCCTGAACCTGAAATTCATAAATAGTACCTGATGTAAGTCCTGAAACTGCTACAGAAGTAGATGCAGAAGAAGTCAAAGACCAGGTAGAATTTCCGGTAGGCCGGTATTGTACATTGTAGCCTGTAGCACCGGATACAGATGACCAGTTAAGCGAAGCCGAAGTGCTGGTTACACCGGTTGCATTTAAGCCTGAGGGAGTACCGCAGGAACCGCCGTTGGGCGGTACACAACCCTGGGAAGAAGCAATAGAAATACGTGCGCCACCTGAAGCAAACAGTGCCTGCATTCTTGACTTCTGATCTGTGGTAAAGATATTCATGCAGCGGTCATCTGAATAGTCCATGTAATTTTGATACATATTTCCGTTTGGTCCGTTAGTACAGCTAATAACTATTCCCGAAGGGCAGCCGAACGTATTATTTCCCTGGTTGGGTGTATCATTACATTGGTCACTGCCATTGCATCCGTTACCGTCATCGCCCCAGATGTGATAAAGGTTTAGCCAATGACCTACTTCATGGGTTGCGCTTCTGCCCAGATTGTAAGGATATAAAGAAGAGTTTCTTCCGAATGCAGAATATAAAATAACAACTCCATCAGTGCTTGCAGGTCCACCGGGAAACTGCGCATAGCCTAATAAACTTTGTCCAAGATTACAAACCCAGATATTCAGATAAGAATTTCTATCCCAGGCATCATCACCTCCTTTGCTGGTGTATTTAACATCATCATTCGTGGTAAATGCGCTGTGGGTAGTGGATACGTGGCGTATGCCATTGGTAGCATTGCCCTGGGGATCGCGCGCAGCAATGCAAAAATTGATTTCACAATCAGCGGCAACTCCTGTAAAATAAGAAGGTGTCTTAGAAGCATCTGCATTGAGGCGGCGATAATCTTCATTTAAAATATCTACCTGAGAAGAAGCCAGAGCATCACTTATGTTCTGGGTGCTGCCGTTGTACACGATGTGTATCACCACAGGAACGGTAACTACAGTCCGGGCATCCGCATGTTGCGAGGAAATATAATTTTGGGTGAAGGTTTCAATATCCTGAAGCTGCTTAGCATATCCGGGATTGGTTTGTAGTAATTGCTGCATATACTCAGAAGTCGCGCAGCGGTCAATGGATTGTTGCTGTGCAGATGCACCATACACTAAAGACATAGCAATAGCTAGAAAAGTAAAAAGTTTAATCATTGTTTGATTTTGGATTTGGTGAAAGAAAAATAATACTGGAAAACGTACTCAAATGTATAAAGTTTCACCCACGGTGACAAAAAATTCAACAGTCACTTAAAAACAATAATTATGCTTTCCTTACCTGCCGTTTTATAATTTATAGAATCACAAATGTTAATATTATGGATCTGAATTTTTAATGCATCTGTTTGTATGGCTTCAGTAAAAACAACCTTTTATTGTCAGAACTGCGGGGCACAATCCCCAAAGTGGATAGGCAAATGTCCTGCCTGCGGTGAATGGAATACTTACGTGGAAGAAGTAATAATTAAAGAAAAGAAACCTTCTTCATGGAAAAATAAGGAGAAGGGTGTTAAGATCATTAAGCCGGTAAAACTGGAAGAGATCAGTAATGATCTTAACCATAGATTCGTAACACCCGACCTGGAATTGAACAGGGTGCTCGGCGGCGGTATTGTTGCAGGTTCCATTGTATTAATTGGCGGTGAACCCGGCTTTGGAAAATCTACACTAATGCTTCAGCTTGCACTAAGCTTAAAGAATAAGGTACTGTATATTACCGGTGAAGAAAGCGAACAGCAGATTAAGATGCGTGCTGAGCGCCTCGGGCAGAAAAATGAAAATTGTTTTATATTGACTGAGACGAACACTGAAAACATTTTTTATCACATTGCTGAGCTCGAGCCTGAAATAGTAATTATTGATTCTATTCAAACAATGCAAACACCCGCACTCGATGCGACAGCGGGCAGTGTTTCACAGGTTCGGGAATCAACCGGCGAATTTTTGCGATACGCAAAGGAATCAGCCACTCCGGTATTTTTGATTGGTCATATTACAAAAGAAGGAATACTGGCAGGGCCAAAGGTGCTCGAGCATATGGTAGACACGGTTTTGCAGTTAGAGGGTGACAGGCATTATGCCTACAGGATTTTAAGAACAATAAAGAATCGCTACGGCTCCTCATCAGAGTTGGGTATCTACGAATTAAATAACGCTGGCATGCGACAAATTAAAAATCCATCAGAGCTGTTATTAACACAACGTGATGAAGCAGTGAGTGGTGTTGCAGTTGCCACTACTATGGAAGGAATTCGGCCTATGCTGGTGGAAACTCAGGCACTCGTCACTCAATCGGTATATGGCACACCACAAAGAACTTCTACAGGTTTTGATTTGCGCCGTATGAATATGCTCCTTGCTGTGCTCGAAAAACGGTGTGGTTTCCACTTTGGTATTAAAGATGTTTTTTTAAATATTGCAGGTGGACTGCGCGTAGAAGATCCTGCAATCGATCTTGCTGTAGTAGCTGCCTTGATTTCTTCTTTTGAGGATATTGCTATTGAGAATAATATTTGTTTTGCAGGCGAAGTGGGATTATCAGGGGAAATCAGGGCTGTGAACCGGATTGATCAGCGGATTACAGAAGCGGACAAGCTTGGGTTTGAAAAGATTTTTGTTTCGAAATACAACAGGAAAGGATTAGACGTTTCTAAATTTAAAATTGAAGTGAACTGGATCGGAAAAGCAGAGGATATGATTAGCAGGTTGCTCTCCTGATGCGGATTATTTTATCCGTACACAATCACCCGATACCTGGTCGTGGAGTTATCGGTCAAATCAAACGCTTTGCCGATTTATACGCTCGGTTTAAGCGAAAACCTTAATCAATAAATCACCAGTCCCTTACATTCAACTTTATAATATCTAATAATGAAATCCTTATTTATGAAATACATAGTATTCCTGATAATTGCATTGGTCACATTGTTTGCCGGATGTATCTCCCCTAAACAACCCACTGCAAAACCAACTGCAATCAACCTTGATTCCCTCAATAATTTGCTCAAAGAAACGGATCTGGACTTTTCAGATCTGTCGGTGAAGGAAGGTTTCAATAAAGCATTTATAGCATATGCTGCCGGGAACGCAACTTTGCTGCGCAGAAATCATATGCCTGTTGTAGGAAGAGATTCTCTTTATGTAAATATAAATTCAGAGCCGGATTCAACATATACGCTTACATGGCAGCCGCTCTTTGCGGATATAGCTGCTTCTGGTGATTTAGGTTATACTTATGGAAGATTTCTTCTGAAAGAAAAAAGAAGCGGTGAAGAAGCGGAAGGAACCTACTGCACAATCTGGAAAAGGCAAGGTGATGGCAGCTGGAAATACGTGCTGGATACCGGCAATTCAGGATTAAAGCCTGCAAAATAATCTATCTGTTTTTCATTAATACTCCTTCAATTTTTTTAGTGCCGCCTTGAATCTTTCTTTAGGCAAAAAATTATTTTCGAGAGGAATTGCAAATGGGACGGGCGTGTCCAGTGAGGCACATCGCATAACAGGTGCATCAAGATAAGTAAACAGATTTTCAGAAATCCAGGCTGCTATTTCTCCCCCTATGCCACCAGTTAAACAATCTTCGTGAAGAATTATAACCTTTCCGGTTTTCTTTACGCTTGCTGCAATTGCTTCTTTATCGAAAGGAAGTAGTGTTCTCAAATCAATAACATCAGCTGACACATCTGTGTTTTCTTTAAGCGTATCTAATGCCCAGTGAACTCCTGCTCCATAAGTAATCACAGAGACGTCCTCACCTTCCTGTACTGCCTTTGCTTTTCCAATTTCGGTGGTAAAGTAATCATCAGCTACCATACCGCTGATGCTCCGGTAAAGGGCTTTATGCTCAAAAAAAAGAACTGGGTTGGGATCTTCAAATGCAGCTAACAACAGTCCCTTTGCATCATCCGGAAAAGCAGGGTAAACTACTTTTAAACCTGGAGTGTGCGTGAACCATGCTTCATTACTTTGGGAATGAAAAGGACCGGCACCCACACCTGCACCCGTAGGCATTCGAATTACAACATCAGCATGTTGTTCCCAGCGGTAGTAGATTTTTGCAAGGTTGTTAATGATCTGGTTAAATCCGCAGGTTACAAAATCAGCAAACTGCATTTCAACCATACTCTTATAACCTTTTACAGATAGGCCAAGTGCTGCACCTAATATGGCGCTTTCACAAAGCGGGGTATTGCGAACACGCTCTTTTCCAAAAATATTTACCAAGCCATCGGTTACTTTAAATACACCTCCGTATTCAGCGATGTCCTGGCCCATGAGTATCAGGTTAGGATGATGCTCCATGGCCTGTTTCATTCCTTCGGCAATTGCATCAACCAATCGCAGCTCTTTTGATGAACCTGCTGAGACTGTGACTACAGGTGAATACGGAGCATATATATCATGAATTTCTGTTTCCGTATTAGCAATCAGTGATGGTTCTTCAAAAGCAGTTTTTAAACCTTCATCGATTTCTGTTTTTAAAGTATTTCGGAATTCATTTTTTATATCTTCTTGCAAAATGTTATTTTCCAGAAGAAAATTTTCATAAGATATTACCGGATCTTTCAAGCCCCATTCAGTTATCATTTCTTTTGGTACATACTTAATGCCGCTGGCTTCCTCGTGTCCTCTCATTCGGAAGGTCATACATTCCACCAGATAAGGTCGCTGGTTTTCAATACAATAATCTCGGATGCCTTTTATAGTCTCATAGACTTCAATAATATTATTACCATCAATCGTGATGCCTTCCATACCATAACCTATTGCCCGGTCGGCTAATTGTTTGCAGCGAAACTGTTCCGAAGAAGGTGTCGACAGCCCGTAGCCATTATTCTCAATTAAAAAAATTACCGGCAGATTCCAAACGCTCGCCACATTCAATGCCTCATGAAAATCACCTTCACTAGTCCCTCCTTCGCCTGTAAATGCAAGAGCCACTTTATTTTCCTTGCGAAGCTGATGTGCTAACGCAATCCCATTGGCTATAGTAAGCTGCGGGCCCAGGTGAGAGATCATCCCTACAATGTGGTGCTCATTGGAGCCAAAATGAAAAGAGCGTTCCCTGCCTTTCGAATAACCGGAGCTGTTTCCCTGCCATTGGTTAAAGAGTTTTAAGAAAGGCATTTTACGAGTGGTAAATACACCTAAATTTCGGTGCAGTGGCATAATGTATTCATCTTCATCCAAAGCCAGCGTAGCTCCAACTGCTATTGCTTCCTGTCCAATGCCTGAAAACCATTTTGAAATTTTTCCCTGACGAAGAAGGTTGAGCATCTTTTCCTCTATAACACGCGGCTTTACAAGTGCTTTATACATTTCAATAAGTATCTCATTACTATAATTTTTTTTGTTGTAAATAATCATGCTTGGTAAAATGTGGTGCAAAGGTCGCTTTCCGTTTTATAATTCTAAAATGAATACTTAAAAGCAAAAGCTCTCACAGGCATGACTGCAAGAGCTTTTGAAAAGAATTTCTAAATTTTTATTTTTCTATAATAAGTTTTGTTGTTACAAAGTGACCGCTCTCTTTAAGCTGCACAAAATATATTCCAGCAAGAAAATCCTTTGCATCAATAGTTTTTGAGAACATACCCGTATTAGCAAATTCACTCGATTGAAAAACTATTCTGCCCGATAAATCTGAAATCCACAGCGTTACTTCCCCCGGCAAGGATAGGTTATACTCCAGCGTTGTCTGTATTTTAAATGGATTGGGATATATCTTCAAGCTATTTACTGTAATTGCATCACGTAAAATGGGAGAAGATGAAATTCCAAAATCAGAGAGTGGTCTTTTCCACACACCATCGTGATATAATCCTGCAAATAAATACGTGCTGTTCGCTGCTATTCCCTGTACAGCATTGTTGGGATCTGGATCCAGGCCTGTATTTGCATTGGTAAAGCTCGAGCCCTGATTATTAGAAAAATAGATACCTGCTCCATTTCCTACAAAAACATTGCTGCCGATTGCTTTTATAGCAAATCCTCCCGTTCCGGACGGAATACCATTTTCCATCAGTGTAAATGTAAGCCCATTGTTCGTGGACCGGTATGAATTGAATAAGGTGCCGGCATAAAATGTATTCACATTATCAGATTCTATGGTTATCACATCCAATATTCCCCCAATAAATGTCCAGGTAACCCCGCTATTTGTGGATCTGTAAAGGCCGCTTTGAAAGGGCGAAACTATTTGATCAACACCAGCCACAGCAACGCTTCCATTGGCACCCAATCCTTCCACGATGAAGCCACTACCGGAGATGTTGGTTGATTGCCATGTTTTCCCATTATCAGAAGAATAAAAAAGTCCCTGGTCAGTGGCTATTAGAACATTTGTTCCACTCATGGTCAAACTAAAATCACATTCATAATTGTTGTTACTGCTGAAAGGCAATCCATTCAATATATGTTTCCAGGATTTTCCATTGTTTGCAGAACGGTATAAGCCAAATCCACACGTGCCAGCAAGAATAATATCGGGAGCGGGATTCAGCATACAAAAAACTATTCCGTTTGAGAGCGAATCATTGTTGTTTGTGGTTCCTTTTTTCTTCCATGATTTTCCATTATTGCCTGTTTTATAAACTCCGTCGCTGTGAGTTCCTGTCCAGATATTATCCCCGATATCAATCATGCAATCATCAATAGTAGAGGCGCCCGGAAATCCTGAAATAGATGGATTCCAGGTGCTCCCTCCGTCAGCAGATGTATATATCCCAAGCTCATCCATTCCCAATAAAAAAATATTTCCGCTTTGTATAAAATGATTATAAAAGCGTGAGCCGATACGCAATCCTGTTTCGGGAATCTTCTGCCACGTTAATGCAAAATCAGTTGATCGGTACATGCCATCCTGAGATCCCGCATATACAATTCCATTTGAATACGCCAGGCCATCAATGCTGAAAACAGGGTTTACCTGCAGGAAACGGCTCCAGGATACTCCGCCATTATACGAATGAAAAACACCACCATAAGCCGATGCAACTATGGTATCTCCGATTACCAGAAAGTTATCGATTGGATAAAAAGCGGTGCTGCCCTGATCCACGAACCACGTATTACCTGCATTGGTACTATAGAAAATATAATTATCTGCTTCTACTATTAATCTATTATTGACGTAGCACATTGCCAGAATAAAGCTTTGATCCAAAGCGCCGCCATTTGCATTTGTCCAGGAGCCGCCCTGGTTTGAAGATTTAAACACTCCGAAGCCAATTGTGCCTGCAAACAAATATCCGCCCCCAATCGTCATTTCATATACAGATTGATTTTGAATGCCTGTATTAGCTGCTGTCCAGGTACTTCCATTGTTAGCAGAGCGGTAAACACCACTTTGGGTACCAGCATATAAGTTGGTTTGATCCTGAGCAAATGAATAAACAATTGCATTCTCTAAACCATCATTAGCTGCTGCCCAAGTGGCTCCATGATCAGCAGATCGAAATACGCCTTTAGCACTCGTTCCTGCAAACAAGTAAATTCCATTATCGAAGAATACATTCACATTAATTCCCTGAGGGCCTGAAGTTTGAGACCATTGTGCCTGAGCAGTTTCACCAGAGTACATGATGATAAAAAGCCATGAAATATTCAGGATTTTATGGCTTAAAAATGTTAAAATTGATTTCATGATTAAGGATTTAGGTTAATAATAATGGTGTGTCAAATCACCTTTTCATTGGGGTATTAATATAAAATGAATAAGCGGGGTAAATAGAAAGAAGTTAATGAAAGAGAATATCTAAGGTTTGAAGAGGCAAAAAATCTATTTCAGCCGGTACATTTTAATATTAAAACTCATGGATTTAAAATTTTAACGTCTGAGTCAGAGTGCTTTCTTCGTCTGGAATTTATAGTTATGCGGCCTGTTCATTTTCTTTTATTTTTGACGCGCACTACAATTTAGCTGAATGGCTTCTATAGAAGAATTAAAAAATATTGCTACCCAAATACGAAGAGATATTTTGCGCATGGTACACGGATCGCAGTCGGGCCATCCCGGGGGTTCATTGGGATGTACTGACTTTTTTACGGCGCTTTATTTTGAAATTATGAAGCACAATAATCAGTTCAATATGGATGGCATAGGAGAGGATCTATTTTTTCTTTCCAATGGGCATATATCTCCGGTTTGGTACAGCACACTCTCCAGGGCAGGGTATTTTGATATAAAGGAAATGTATACTTTCCGGAAGCTCAATACAAGATTACAGGGGCATCCTGCTATCGCCGAGCATTTGGAAGGTATTCGAGTAGCAAGCGGTTCGCTGGGGCAGGGTATGTCTGTTGCCATTGGCGCTGCACTTGCAAAAAAATTCAATCATGATGATCACCTGATATTTTCTTTACATGGGGATGGTGAATTGGAAGAGGGTCAGAACTGGGAGGCAATCATGTTTGCAGGTGCAAAAAAGGTAGATAATCTCATCTCCACGATTGACTGGAACGGGCAGCAAATTGATGGTACTACAAAAAAAGTTTTAGATTATGGCGATCTGGCACCCAAGTTTGAAGCTTTTGGATGGAAAACCCTGCAGATGTATGGCAATAATGTGGAAGAGGTAGTCTCGACTTTAAAATTAGCAAAAACGCTTACAGGCCAGGGACAGCCTGTTGCAGTGATTATGAAAACGCATATGGGATACCCGATAGATTTTATGGTGGATAATCATGAATGGCATGGAGTGGCGCCAAACGATGAGCAGCTGGCAAAGGCACTGGAACAGCTCCCTGTAACCTTGGGTGATTATTAAGAACTATAATTATTAATAGCAGGCTTTACGATATTTAACTATTACCATACATTATGCTTGACACATATACTGATAAAGACAAAAAAGAAACCCGTGCCGGTTATGGTGCCGCATTAGTGGAATTGGGTCGAAAAAATCATAATGTGGTGGCTCTTACGGCCGACCTTGCCGGCTCTCTCCGGATGGATGCTTTTATTAAAGAATTTCCTGATAGATTTATACAGGTTGGAATTGCTGAAGCAAATATGATGGGTATTGCAGCAGGCTTAACAATAGGAGGGAAGATTCCTTATACTTCCACCTTTGCCAATTTTTCAACAGGCCGGGTTTACGATCAGATACGTCAATCTATTGCATACTCTGAAAAGAATGTAAAGATATGCGCATCACATGCAGGACTTACCTTAGGAGAAGATGGTGCAACACATCAAATTCTGGAAGATATTGGTTTAATGCGAATGATTCCCAAAATGACTGTAATCGTGCCATGTGATTACAATCAAACCAAGGCTGCAACCCTGGCTATTGCCGATTATTATGGTCCCGTTTACTTGCGTTTTGGAAGACCAAAAGTAGCCAATTTCACACCGGAAAATGAACCTTTTGAAATCGGCAAAGCCTATGTTCTTTCGGAAGGAAATGATGTCACAATCATCGCCACAGGCCACCTGGTTTGGAAAGCAATTGAGGCGGGTAAAATATTAACACGTCAGGGAGTTTCACCTGAAATAATAAATATTGCTACCATTAAACCTCTGGATGAAAAAACAGTTATTAATTCTATAAGGAAAACAGGTTGTGTAGTAACCGCTGAAGAGCACCAAATTTATGGAGGTCTTGGAGACCTTATTGCAGGAGTTATAAGCCGGAATTATCCAGTGCCGATGGAAATGGTTGCCGTTAATGATTCATTTGGTGAAAGCGGACAACCGGAAGAGCTGATGACTAAATACAATATTGACACTCCAAACGTCCTCGAAGCAGTAAATAAGGTTATGGGCCGAAAGCAAATGAAGAACTGACAATGACCCCAAATGCAAGGTGATAAATGGTATAATATCCTTCCTTAGTATGTACTTCACCTTATTTATGTAAAGCTTAACGCTTATCTTTAAGTGTTTTGTTTTGAAAAAAAAATCAAACATTGTCAGGGCCTGCACTGCGCATTCAACCAAATTATACTGACCAGCAAATCCTTTCTGCCTTTCGTGAAAACAGGAAAGAAGAAGCTTTCACATGGCTGATGCACCGTGATCAGGAGCGTATATACTGGTTTATCCGGCGAATGGTAATTGATCATAATGATGCAAATGACCTGGTGCAGGATGTATTTATAAAAGTGTGGGAAAACTTGCCACAGTTCAGGGAAGAGTCCAGGATTATTTATTGGATGTATAGAATTGCTACTAACATTACCTTAAATTTTCTTGATAGAAAAAAAAGAAAGGGATGGTTTTCAATTGATGATGAAGACAGCGATCTCAAAAATAAACTGCAATCCGGTAAATTTATCAATGCAGATGAGGTACAGTTAAAACTTCAGAATGCCATACTCTCATTACCCGCTAAACAGCGCATCGTTTTTCAGTTACGTTATTATGATGAATTGCCCTATGAAGATATGGCCGGAGTTCTGGAAACATCTGTAGGAGCTCTAAAGGCAAGCTTTCATCATGCAGTAAAAAAGGTTGAAAAATTCTTGCTCGATGAAGAATAAAATTTGCCATCAATTAAACCTTTGTGAACAAATCCAATCTTAGAAACCGAATAATAATGCAGTGCAAAAGAAAATGGAAGAAAAAAAAGTCATACAGCAGGAAATAAGCAGGCATGCACCGGTTTTGGCTTCAGTTCAAAAAAGCCATCCTTTTATTATTCCGAAAAATTATTTCCAGAACCTGGAAATACTGCTTATTAAGGAAGTAAAAGGAAAAACCCGTAACGATATTGGAAACCTTTCAACAGTTAAAGACCATCCTTTTGATGTGCCGGATGGTTACTTTGATAAGCTTTCTGAGTCTATACTAAATTCAGTTAATGAATCTCAATACGCTAATGCAGCAGCGGCTCCTACTCACTTTATTTCAAAATATAAAAAATATAGAATCTGGCTTGCTGCTGCATCTGTTGTATTGATTGTGACTTTTTCAGCGTGGTTTTTCAGGAATGAAAATAAGTTGCTGACCGTTTCGCCCGTACCTCATGAGGTTGTAAATAAGAATTTGACTGAGGAAAACACAAGATTTTTATGTGAAAATATTTCTGAGCTGGATGAGTCCTTTGTTTATGACCTCTACTATAAGCAACACAACGATAAGGAGACGATAAAACAGAAAATTAAAAGCTCTTCAAAGGCCCCGGTTATTAAGCCGGAGTTAAAAGATTATCAACAGTATATGCTTGAGGTAAGTGATGTAGATGCGGGATTTATTGAAAATTTAAAATGATAGTTAAACATTATTGCTAATGAGGAAGAAATGTGTAATGGTGATAGTAAGCATCCTGCTTCTGAGTAATTTATCAAAGGCGCAAAGTCAAACTAAGCTAACAAGGGATATTGAATCGCAGCGTATTGCTTTTATCACTGAGCAATTAAATCTTTCACCCCAGGAAGCACAACAATTTTGGCCTGTCTATAATAAGTATCGGCAGGATCTTGCAAGCCTTAGAAGTAACAGAGCAGTGAAATTACTGGAGCCCAATGTAAATTTTGATAAATATACAGATGAGCAAATCAGTAAGCTTATGGAGAATGAATTAAATTATAAGCAAAAGGAACTGGATCTGAACCGTGAATATAATGAGGAATTTAAGGAAGTGTTACCCATAAAGAAGGTAGCTCAGCTTTATCGCGCGGAACAGCTTTTTAAAGTTTATATTATCAAGGGAAATGAGCCGCCTGCCCGGCAGAATGATCCAAATAGTAAATAGTGGGTATTAAGGATCTTCTTATTTGATAAGGGCTGGTGCATTTTAATTAATTGAGTTACTTTTACCATCTTAATCTTCTTAAATGGAACCCATTTTTCTATTAAGTGCTCCCGGTGGAAGTGAGTGGCTGCTTATCTTCCTTGCAATTCTTTTGCTTTTTGGCGGAAAGAAAATTCCAGAGCTCATGCGTGGCCTCGGTAAGGGTATTTCTGAATTCAACAGCGCTAAGAATAATATACAGAAGGAACTGGAAGATGGTATGAAGGATGGAGATAAAAAAAAGGAAACTTCCAATGAAGTTTCAAAAAATGCCAGTTAGTATTTTATTAACCGGCATAATATAACGAGCAATAACTCTATCGTACAGTGCAATAATCTCCTGCTAATTTTACCTTACCTTTTTATCTATTCATCTGGTGAGTTATCACACGAAATGGATTAAAATTGTTATCCTTCGTAAATAGCATTGTACTCAAGTGCATTATAGTTAATTGAATCGAACATTTGAATTATATCATATCCAGACGATAAAAGATATCGTTTTAGAGACAATGCGTTATTCCTTTTATCGTTCATCGTAATTCAGATCATAACAAGGTCATTCCGTTGTTAAAAATTTCTAAAAATGAATTTTTCCAGGTGATATTACATTTATTTGCAGCAAAGGAATTTCTAATGTAACAACAAAGTATCAATGACGAAGTACTTATCACTAAAAATGAAAGCAGTTTTTCTCTTCGCCTTTAGCTGCTTGCTAACTAATTCAGCAACATTATTTGCGCAAACAGATAGCTCTATAGCCTCCGATCCTTCGTTGCTGCCGGGCCAGTTTGAGAGTGACGATTCACTTAATGCCCTAGATAATAGTAATATTGTTATTGATAGTTTACAACCTGATAAAATTTCTTTTGCAGATGTGAATGTTCCTGCCTATGCTGATTCAGTGTATGAGGCTCGCATCCATCAGATTGCATTGGTATCCGGAGTTCCATTTGTATATAATTCGGAAGTAAGAAAATATATCGACCTCTATGTGCTCAATCGCCGGGAGCAGGTATCACGTATGGTTGGGCTCAGCAAAATGTATTTCCCCATATTCGACCAGATCATGGATCAGTATGGAGTACCACGGGAGCTTAAATATTTGTCTATTATTGAATCTGCCTTAAACCCCCATGCAGTTTCAAGGTGTGGAGCAACAGGCATCTGGCAATTTATGTATGGAACCGCTAAGCTATACGGGCTTAATATCAATTCATATGTTGATGAAA
Organism: Chitinophagales bacterium; assembly: GCA_013816805.1. Lineage (NCBI taxonomy): Bacteria > Pseudomonadati > Bacteroidota > Chitinophagia > Chitinophagales > Chitinophagales bacterium. The sequence goes on from JACDDS010000014.1 coordinate 21,850, forward strand.
GAAAAGATATAATCAGGGCTACGGAAGGTGCTGCCCAATACTTAAAGAGTATGTATGAAATTTACGGTGACTGGCTGTTGGCAATTGCATCCTATAATTGCGGTCCTGGAAATATTAATAAAGCAATCTCGCGATCCGGTGGTAATACTTTTTGGGATGTTCAAAATTATTTACCACGTGAAACCCGGGCATATGTACCGGCCTTTATTGCTGCAGCATATGTAATGAACTACTATGATCAGTACGAACTTTCCCCAACTTACCCCCAATACATTTATGACTCTATCTGCACCGTGGATGTTTCAGGTCGAATGACTTGTGATGTGGTGGCGAAGTTTATGGATATGTCGGTAGAAGAAATAAAATTCTTAAACCCGGGTCTGAGGAGTAATGTAATTCCTGGCCTGGAGGACATTCACTACTTTTTTAAATTACCGAGCTCGAAAATTTCCCGGTATGATGAGAAAAAAGATTCCATGATTTTATATTCCAAAAATGTTAAAACCCTGTTTGAAGGTGGATACGATCCTACAGGCCGGGTAACTTATACGGTCCGCAGCGGGGATAATTTAGGAAAGATTGCTTCACGATACCATGTATCTGTAACTCAATTAAAAAAGTGGAATGGATTAAGGAGTTCTACCGTTCATAAGGGGCAGCATTTAAAAATCTACTCATCTCATAATGCTACAGGTGCTATTGCTTCCTCTTCTACCTCAAATTCTGTTAAAAAACCAATATCCTCAAACACCAGGTATGTTTATTATAAAGCAAAATATGGAGATACTTTATCAACTATTGCACAGCGGCACGGTACTACTATTTCCGCATTAAAAGCTATTAATGGCCCTTCCAAGTGCAACAATCTTAAAGCCGGTACGGTACTTAAGATTAGTTTGAAGGGGTAGTTACTTCGCAATATCTTTCTTTTTTTATTTTCATAATAATAAAAATAACTACCAAAAAAGAGAAATAAGTGTATTTTTGGCGCTGTTTAAAAAAGCAATAAGGCAGGAATCAGCAGCAGATTTTATGCGCCTTTTCTTTTAAATGCAGTAAATAGTCATTCATCCAATCATATTTTGGCTACAACTCCGATACCAGACACACTAGCGGTTGAAACGCCTGCTGAGCAAAAATCAATTTCTCTTTCCTACATTTTCCTTACTTTTTTAAAAGCAGGATGTCTTGGGTTTGGTGGATTTATGTCATTAATATCTGTTGTTGAAAGCACCGTTGTTAAGAAAAAGAAGCTGTTGAAACCGGAAGATATGCTTGATGGAATTTCATTAGCCAGTTTGCTTCCCGGGCCTCAGGCGGTTAATGTAGTAGCATACGCAGGCAATAAGTTAAAGGGAACTAAAGGTGCCATAACAGCTGCAGTGGCTGTAATAATACCATCATTTATACTTATGGTATTGCTATCCTATCTTTATTCCAAATATGGTCAATTAAGCCAGGTAACCCGTTTCTTTCATGGTTTCATTCCTGCAATTGCTGCTGTTATTTTAAGCGTTGTGTGGAGAATGGCAAAGCAAACTGTAAAAGGCTGGAAAGAAGCAGGGTTGGTGATAATTTCTTTTCTGTTGCTGTTCTTCGCTCCAAAAGAATATCAATTGTATATCACCTTTTCTATTGTAATTCTTTTTGGATTTATAGGATACTTTCTGTTCAACGATAAAACGAAACAACCTGAAACAGTAATAACGGTACAGCATAAATTTCCACTTGCAAAGGTAGGTATAACCCTGCTGTTCGCTGCAGTGCTTATTGCATTGGGTCTTTCTCATCCGGCTCTTGATAAAAACAGTTATGGAAATCTTGTTACTACATTCAGTGGATTAAGCTTGATGCTCTTTGGAGGAGGGTATGTCATTATTCCTATGATTCAGCACCAGATTGTGGATGGGTTTCATTGGCTGAATAAAAATGAATTTGTCGATTGCATTGCCTTTAGTCAGATTATGCCGGGTCCCATATTAATTGCGGCTGCTTTTATTGGCTATAAGGTCAAAGGTTTTCTTGGTGCTTTACTTTCTACGATTGCTATTTTCGGGCCACCTGCCGTATTGATGGTAGTGGCCTCCCAGGCTCTTGATTATTTTAAGAAATCGACTGCAGCAAAAGCAGTGATGCGGGGAATAAGATGCGGAGTTATAGGTATGATACTTATAGCTGTATATGTAATCCTAAATGCACCACCTCCCCGTGGGATTAATTGGCATAATATACAGGAGATTTGGCCAACAGTTATTATTTTTGCCGGCGCCTTACTAGCATTATTTCGGTTTAATCTCGATGTAGTGTATATAATTCCTACAGCTGGTTTAATTGGATATTTTCTTTACCCATAAATTGCAAATAAACTATACCTCATGCAAGCACTTTTTCTCGTAGGCGAACAGCGTTCGGGCTCTAACTTATTGCGCCTGATGATTTCTAATTCTCATGAGATTGCGGCTCCTCATCCTCCTCATATCTTACAACGCATTGATCCCATTGTTCCTGTAAGCCGGATATTAGACGATCATAAATTTAACCAGCTTGTTGAAAGTGTTTGTCGTTTGGTGGAAACCAATCCGGTGCCCTGGTTAAATACAGTGCTTGAACGTGATGACGTTAAAAGACGTTGCCGCGAGCAACATGTTATTGCAATATATGGTGCTGTAATGGATATTTATGCGGAGTCAAATAATGCACACGCATGGATGTGCAAGAGCATGCAAAATATCAGGTGGGCAGATTCACTTAATAAATACTTTGGCAACAATAAATACATATACCTTCATCGTGATGCACGTGATGTAGCCTTATCTTTTACGAAAGCAGTAATTGGCGAAAAGCATGTTTACTTTATTTCAAAGCAGTGGTCAGACCTTCAACGCCTTTCTCTTGATGCCCGCTCTAAACTACATTCTGACCGTTATTTCACCATATCCTACACAGGCCTGACGGAAGAAACAGAAAGTACTTTACGGAATCTCTGTGGCTTCTTACGTATCGATTTCAGAAAAGATATGATGGAATTTTATGACAGTGAAGAGGCTAAAAATACAGCAGCATCGAGCTCGCTCTGGGAAAATGTTACCAAACCTATCATGCATGATAATTCCAATAAATTTATGAAGGAATTGAAAGAAGATCAGCTTCGCATTATTGAATCTATAACCGGAAAGGAAATGGATGAATTAGGATATGAAAGAGTATTTATTAAAAACGGCGAAGAGATGCGTTTTACTGCTCAACAGGTTGAACAATTCCGTGAAGAAAATGAAAAGCTTAAAAAAGAGCAGGCCAAAAAGACAGATCCGGAAGATGCTGAAAAACGGAAAAGGCAGGAACAGGTGCTCATTGAGCTAAAGCAAGCAGTTAAGGAATGGAAAGAAGAACAAGTGCTTTTATAGTTTTTTAATTAAATCGTGTTGAATAAGATAACATGGAGGTTTCCAGATTTTCACATAAACCGTGAATATTATGGAAGAATTTTAAGATCTTTTAAAATATCCATTGTAATAGTTGATCTCACCTCTGCAAAATTTTTTGGCTGCTTTTCAGATGATTCAATATTAAGTGCAAAAAAATAAACGCCAGTATCCTTCACAACATAGCCAATATACCAGCCAATATTTTTTCCTGATTCTTTTCCCCATCCCGTTTCCCCGCTTATGGAATAACCTGAAGTATGTTTTTGCAGCACAATTTTTTTAACGATATCTACTGAGCGTTTGGTAACCGGAAACTGGTACGTATAAAAATTCTTTAGAAATTCGATTTGCTCATCGCAGGAAATTCTTAAATCACCGTTCAGCCAAAAACTATCGATAATACTTCCCGTTTGCATATTTCCATAGTGCAGTAAATGAAGATATTGCTGCATTTTGCTTAATCCAACCCTTCGTGCCACTTCCTGATAATACCATGCGGTAGAGTTTTTAAACGCTTCTTCCATATCCTGATCGTATTTCCCGGCAGGTATATCACGCTTTATACTATCCAATTCTATTACATAATGCTCATCAAAAACTACTTTAGTTTCTAAGGCAACAAGAGAATTAAGAATATTAAAAGTAGAGGCAGGTATAAACCGTTGCGCACAACGGTCGGGATTATAATCTGTAAAAGCGGATTCTTTTAAGTCGTAGATCTCAATGCATCCGGTGACATTAAATTCATCAAAGTACTTTTTCCATTCTGGATGATGGTCTCCAATGGGAGGGGTGCAGGAGCTTAAAAGAAAAAACAAGAAACAAAAAAATAGAAAGTGTTTAGTTGGGATATTCAATTATAGATGAAGTTCAAATAGAATGATGTTACCATCGGCCACCGGCTCCGCCACCGCCAAAGCTTCCGCCCCCAAATCCGCCAAAACCACCACCGCCGCCAAAGCCGCCTCCGCCTCCCCCCAAACCCCGGCCCATGCCACCCAGAAACAGCCATGGAAAGAAAGACCCTCTCCGGTTAATAATACCACCACCGCCCCTGTTGATACGGTTCATAAGGAGCAGCAGAATGATGATCACAATAATTAAAGCAGCATACGATGAATGGGAATCAGTTTTGCGAGTACCCAGCTCATTTACAAATTCGCCCCTTGTAAGCTTGATTATAGCTGAGGTTGCATCATCTAACCCCTGGTAATAATTATTGTTTCTGAAATTAGGAATAAGGATTTGATCTACGATTTGTTTAGCCTGCACGTCTGTAACCGGTCCTTCACCCCCTTTACCGGTAGCAATAAATACCTGGTGACCTGTTTCTTCCACAAGAATGACAAACCCATTGTCCTGTTTTTTACCGCCTACACCCCATTCATCACCAATCTTAAAAGCTGTTTGAGCAATATCGTTATCATCGAGCGAGGTAACAGTAACAATAACGATTTGAACTGAGGTCGAATCGCTTAAAGCATCCAGCTTATATTCCAATTGCGCTACCTGGCCTGCAGACAGCATGTGGGCAAAATCATTAACAAGCTTCGGTGGATCGGGTTTAGACGGGATCTGAAAAGCAAATACTGTATGTGCTGTAAATAGCACCAGGCAACTAAGAACTGTATTTAAGAAAATGTTTCTCTTATTCATCGTCACCAAAATCAATTTCATCTGAAAGCTCATTCTTATCCTCTGGGCCTCGTGAAAAGTGTTTTTTTAAATGTTCACCAGACATGGTAATTGCCTTAACCAAACCTTCTGCAAATTCATTATTCTGAAAATGGCCTTGCATGATTTCTTTCGTTTCATCCCAAAAATTTTCAGGCACTTTTTCATGGATACCTTTATCTCCCAAAATGGCAAAGACCTGGTCTTTACAGGCAACATAAATTAAAACACCTGTCCTATTTTCTGTTTTCTCCATTTGCATCTTCTGAAAAATCTCGATGGAGCGGTCAAGCACATTTTTCCTGCAATAGTTTTCGAAGAAAACTCTGATCTCACCTGAAGTTTTTTCTTCGGCTTCACGGATTGCAAGGACAATTTTGTCTTTTTCCTCAGCAGAAAGCAAATTTTTTGAAGAGGGCATCAGCGTTATTTTCTTGATGTATCAGTGCCCGAATGGTGCATGTCAAAATTGATATCAGGAGGATTTTGGCTGCCAGGATTTGACTTGAAATATCCTTTCTCTGTAAACCCAAACATGCCTGCCATCATATTGTTAGGAAAAGTTTTGATGTAGGTATTGTAATCCTGAACTGAAAGGTTAAAATCATCCCTTGACTTATTGATACGGTTTTCAGTGCCTTCTATTTGTACCTGAAAATCCTTGAATTGTTGCGTAGTTTGAAGAGTAGGATACCTTTCCGCAACCACCAGCAAGCGGCTGAAGGCTGAGCTCAGCTGATCCTGGGCCTGTTGAAATTGCTGGATGGATTCAGGAGTAAGCTTGGATGGATCTACAGTCACCGACGTAGCCCTTGCCCTGGCATTTATAACCTGCGTTAATGTGCTTTGCTCAAAATCCGCAGACCCCTGAATTACCTTTACCACACTGGTATAAAGATCAGTACGGCGTTGATACTGACTTTCTACCTGCGACCATTTGGCCTGTGTATCCTGGTTCTTGGTCACCATATTATTGTAGGCTCCCTTGAATGTGGAATACAAGACAATGGCAATAAGAACAATAACTCCGATAACAATCAGTGACCTGTTTATTTTCATGGCTGGAAAATTTTTTAAGTTTACGAAAATGGAAGCAAAGGTAATTATTTCGAAAAGCTAAAGTGAATTCTGTAATTTTTAATCAAAAACTACTATGCATCAACTCGTAAAAGCCTTCAACGACTATCGTTCAAAGATGAATGAAAAGATTCTATCTCAAAATAATAAAGTGATCAACCGTCTTTATAACCTTGATACCAATACGTATTCAGAAGGCGCGCTGAATGTAAAAACAAAGGAGATGCTGGGATTGGTTGCTTCCATGGTGTTGCGTTGTGACGACTGCATTAAATATCACCTGGGAAAATGTAAGGAAGCAGGAGTAACTACAGAAGAGATATTTGAGATTTTTGCAGTAGCAAATATCGTTGGCGGCACTATTGTGATTCCGCATTTCCGGAGAGCTGTGGAATATTGGGAAGCGCTGGATTAAGGTGCCGGGAGGCAAGTTTGAAAATCAAATTTTACCTAATTCGGGCCCGACAGGGTTTAAGAGGGATTCACGGTCATGTATTTTCTGAGGTGGTCTTATTGGACACATTTGCCTGTTTAACTGAAATTAAAATAACAGTTAAGTACTGAGTTTATACAATTATCTCTACGAAATTTTTTTTGACCAGGAATAGGGCAGATATCGCTTTAATAAAAAAACTGCTCTGATACTATCTTGCCAATCTTTACTTCATAGATCATTATCTCATTGATCTGTATTCTTCCCAACCCCTGCACAGTAATATCGATTTCTCTTCCTACAGCGAAATGATTTCCGGCTACAATGGGCTCAGTTGTATAACGTTTATGAGCTGCCTCTATACGTTTAACCCAGTCTTCACCTTTTTTGCGGACGTTAGCTTTGCCTTCTGCATATGCAAAATAGGGAGAATTTGGCGGGTCAATGCTTCGTACATTATCTGCAAACAGTTCGTCCTGAATCTCAAACCATTTTTCCTGCTGTGCAAGCTCACTGAACCGTGCAGCAACTTCATGAATCGTGTTTGCTTTTTCATTTCCATTAGGCTGACCTTTACCTGTAGTTATCAAATCCGGCAAACTATGCTCTATATATTGCGTCCAGCCATTAACACAGGCATTGTAACATTCATATTCAGGAACTAATCCTTCGTGCGTAAAGTGCAGTTTTGTTTTATTATCCTGTTGAGTAATTTCAAAGATGATTTTAGTTCCTATCCATTCGCTTTTGTCTTTTGTAAAAGAAAAGTAATTATCGAGCACAAGCCAAACGACCTTTTCGTCAGGAATCACTTCTATTAATTTCATTTTGCAGGAATGGACATCTTTATAATGATACGTAAACTCATCATTAAGTTTTTCTGTATTGCCATCAATTTCTTCTGACCACCATTGGCGGACATTATTGATGGCATTGAATACTTCTTTCGGTTTTTGGTCTACCAAAATGGTAGTGGTGAAATCTTGATTATTCATGTTATATTTTTATTGATTTATTATTTCACTTTTCCTTTTTATTGGGCTGCCCTTTGCCTGTAGTTATCAGGCTCAGCAAACTACGCAAATAGTAGTTCCATCCATTTGAACAATCTTTGAAACATTGGATTTGAGGAACTAAACCTAAGTGCGTAAAATGAATTTTTGTTTTATCACCTTCTGTTGATATTTCAAAAATATTTTTCGTGTCCGTCCATTCGGTTTTATCTTTTAGAAAATTAAGTTTACTGTCTGTAACAAGCCAAACAACTTTCTTGTTTGGGATTATTTCAACCAGTTTATATTTGGAATAATGCACGTCTCCAAAAACAACTTCGAATTCATCATTCAGGTTTTCTGAACTGCCTTTAAAATCTTCTGACCACCATCCGTAAACATCATTGATGGCATTGAATACTTCTTTGGGAGATTGGTCAACTAACATCGTAGTTGTGAAATCTTGTGTGTTCATGTCATTATAATTTTTAATTGTAATTCTATCAGCAAAAGTATTGTCTGAATATTACCTGTGTGGGGTGCAAAATGGACTTTGTAGCGGGTTGATTTGGACACAGTATATATCTATCTTTGTTCGATGAAACATCTCACTATAATAGTTCCTGACGGAAAAAATAACTTAAGCAGTATAGTTGGTGCTTATAAAATATTCACAAGAGCTAATGAATATTGGAAGGAGAACAAGAGAAAGGAATTGTTTAAAATAGAATTAGCAGGCATTTCAAAAGAAGTGGAATTCTATGGTGGTTTATTTACAGTGAAGCCGCATACACACATTTCCTCTATAACAAAAACCAACCTTATTATCATTCCTTCATTGAACCATAATTATCAAAAAACCGTAGAGAAAAATAAGCTGCTTATTGATTGGATCGAGAAGCAATATAAAGATGGTGCTGAAATAGCAAGCATTTGTACCGGTGCATTCCTGCTTGCATCAACCGGTTTGCTGGATGGAAGAAGTTGCTCTACGCATTGGTCTGCTGCAGATAGTTTCCAAAGCATGTTTCCGAAAGTGAATCTACAAACTGATAAATTGATCACTGATGAATACGGTATTTATACAAATGGCGGTGCGTATTCTTTCCTAAACCTGATAATTTATCTTATAGAAAAATATTACGACAGGCAAACAGCAATTTTTTGCTCCAAAGTTTTTCAGATTGAAATGGACAGGCAAAGCCAATCAGCATTTATAATATTTAAAGGACAGAAGATGCACGGGGATGAAATAATTCAGAAGGCACAAGCTTATATTGAAAATAGACCGCATGAAAAAATATCGGTTCAACATTTGTCTTCAAGATTTGCCGTGGGCAGGCGAAACTTTGACAGACGTTTTATAAAAGCAACCGGTAATACTCCTGTAGAATATGCCCAAAGGGTAAAAATTGAATCGGCAAAGAAGGCATTTGAGACCAGCCGTAAAACTGTTAATGAAGTAATGTATGAAGTTGGCTATTCTGATGTTAAAGCTTTTCGGGAAGTATTTAGAAAATTCACTGGTATGTCGCCATTAGAATACAGGAGTAAATATAATAGGGAAGCGGTAGTGTGAAAGCTTGGCAATGGAGCCGGAACTCAGGGATATTTTTAAAATTCAGCTTGCTATCTGCCTGTCAGTAGTAATTTATTTTTTTCGCCCGACAAATCTTATTACCGAACCCTTTCCATTATGAAATAGTCCTTCATTCAATTCAATTTCCTGCTCAGCCAATTCTATAATATCAAAATTTTCAAAGTCAGATCTTATCTCGTCTATAGAAAATAGCATACCTATTTCTTTTGGCCCGCCCACTTTTTCATTTTTGCTATTATATTCCAGGTGTTTTTTGCTAAAGGCTTCAAATATCACCATTCCGCCCGGCTGAAGATAGGTTGTCAATATTTTATGGTAGCTGGATTTTTTGTCTGCAGGAAAATGAGCATAAATTAAAGCAATTGCATCAAATTGATTGATATTATAAGTCAGAAACTGAAAATCTCCAACCTCATAATTAATTTCAACCTGATGAATGGCTGCCAATTGAATTGCTTTCTTTTTTCCCTCTATGCTAAGGTCAAATGCAAAAACGGTCCAGCCAAGAGTAGCTGCATATACTCCATTTCTTCCTTCTCCATCAGCAGGAAACAATATCGTTCCAACCGGGATTTTAGTCAGTTGTTTTTTAAGGTAGTTGTTAGGTTCTTCACCATAGGCAAATTCCTTTTTACTATATCTGTCGTCCCATTTTTCTTTCATTACTATTAAAGTTTTACCATTAATTAAATTGATTCCTGAATACTTTAACTAAAGGGGGGCTGCTGTTGCGGGGGTCAGGCGACACGGCAATGGCTTACGGCTAATATTTTATTTATCTTCAGAATTTATATTTCATTACTAGAAAGCTTCACGGTTTTAATCTCATTATGTTCAAAAGTTAAATTAACAGATCGACCTCCTTTCGGACGTGTTCTGTGTTTTACATTCACAGGTACCGTAAATAATTGCCCCGGCAATAGTTCCACTGTATGTGTTTCGAGATCAATATATAGGGAGCCTTCGATGGCTAAAAAAATTTCATCAGAATTAGGATGAAGATGCCAGTAAAAAGGCTCAGTCATGATACTCATTCTTATGACATGATCATTTATTAAGCAAAGTGGCAAATTAAGATAATCAGAAACTTCATCTTTTGATTCACTATTAATATCGATAATTGTTAACGGGAGAAATTTCATTACATCGTTCATAAAGACTTCTGATTGTTACCTGGTTTGCTATGATTAAAGCTGCTTGTTTGCAGAACTAGCTCTTTAACCTTTTGAGCAATAAATTCAAACTGCTCTTCCTGCAAAAGATGTTTAGCTTCTACCGGAAAGGTTGGTACGTCGGGCCGAGCTTTTTGAAACTGCACTGCAAACTCATCATAGGGAAGAAAGGGGTCATTTTTTCCCCAAATTAATTGTACAGGATAAACAGGGTTTTGAACAGCTGCATAACAGGTGGTCGTAAACTCATGTGTTTGTTCAAATTGCCGCATGATCTTTAAAAACGCCTTGCCATTATCTTCTCTTTTCAGAAGGTCAATGTAGGCAGCAGTTTCTTCTTTGGGTATAGCATCCAGGTTTTCTACGCATGCATATTTCATCATTAAAGGCCAGGTAGCATGCGTTAAAGTCATAAGCTCTGCTTCGCCTAATATCGGTTTTTCAAAAGGACGCATGAGCAATGGTTTGGTGAAGTTTTCCAGGTCGAGCATAGAATTTAAAATGGTAATGGACCTGACACGATCGCTAACCATAGCAGCTAAAGCGAAACCTATAGGCGCCCCGATATCATGCACTATTAAATGGAATTGCTGCACCCGGATATTGTCTAAAAAATCTTTGCAGAAAGAAGCAAACACAGGAAAGCGGTAGTCAAAATCTTCCGGCCTGTCTGACAGCCCTAAACCCGGCAAATCAAGAGCTATAGCCCTTAGTCCGGAAGTTTTTAATTCTTTAACTACTTTACGATATAAAAAAGATGAGGTCGGTACCCCATGAATACAGAAAACAGTTTCACCTGTTCCCTGGTCTAACATAAATGTTTTGATGCCATTTATTGTTATATACCTGCCTGAAGCTTCATGCTCACTAATGACTTTTTTAATTTTTTCAGCATCCATAAAATATTTGTTCAAACTGCCTTTTTATTTTTTCAATCCTGCATAGTAAATTAAAGAACCAATACCTACAAAAAGATGAGTTATTTCAACCAGAGCCATGTTGCTGATGGTCAGCGCACCGTCAACCACGCCCCACAGGTCTGCGGATAAACCCAGCGCATGTGTAATCATATTTGTCAGTAAAAGTGCTTTAATAATTTCTGAATTGTTTTGATTACGCAGGAAATAGTTATAGCACCACTGACAATAATTAGTCCGCCCATGCCTCTTAAAACGGATAATGTGGGAGGCGTTGTTTCAATGCTTAAAAACCCTGCTGGAAAGCTTGGGATAAAGAACATCACTGCACCAAATACAAACGAAGCAAGGGCTGTTACAAGAAGAAATATTGAAAGTCTCATTGTTATTTTGCTAAGAATTAAAAGTCATCAATGATATGGTTTCTTTTTGCGGTATAATATTAAATCCCATCTGGATGGTTCAGATTAATGCGGGTGTCAGTGAGTTGCCAGTAATTCTGATTACTTCACTTGCTGAATTATACTTGCCTGAAGCACTTTGATGTCAATAAATTACTCGAAGTGTTTACCTGATAAAATAAAAGTGTTTCGTGCCATATACTTTTTAGAAAAGTACCAGTAACTGGTATTACTACAAAAGTTATTTATTGATAAAGCATAGGTGATTATGACTAACGGAAGCATCCAATTTCAATTAATTAAGCTTTGCAAAAGCTCAACTCAAAATAAATTAGCATCTTGGCTGTCCAGGTTATCCATCAAAATATTATTTCTTTATGCACGACAAACGCCTCTTCCTTCTCGATGCGTTCGCACTGATTTACCGGGCATATTTTGCCCTCAGCAAGACTCCTTTTTACAACTCCAAGGGATTAAACACCACCGCTATATTCGGGTTTACAAATACCCTTGTCGATTTAATTCAAAGGGAAAAACCCACCCACATCGCTGTGTGCTTCGACACGATGGCGCCTACCAAGCGCTCTGAAGATTTTTCAGAATATAAGGCAAACCGCCAGGAACAACCGGAAGATATATCGCTTTCTATGCCGCACATTAAAAGGATCATTGAGGCTTTCAAAATCCCTATCGTGGAGCTTGACGGTTATGAGGCTGACGATGTGATCGGGACATTAGCAAAAAAAGGCGAGGCGATTGGTTACAAGGTGTACATGGTAACGCCGGATAAGGATTTTGGACAATTAGTGACAGGGAATATATTCATGTACAAGCCTGCTTACCAGGGCAGGCCCATAGAGATATTAGGAGTAGAAGAAATTAAGAAAAGATGGGAGATCGATGACACCAAAAAAGTGATAGACATACTGGGTCTAATGGGTGACTCAATAGATAACATTCCCGGTTTGCCTGGGGTCGGAGAGAAGACTGCTAAAAAATTGGTAAATGAATTCGGCTCCATTGAAAATCTTGTCGATCATCCTGAACAGCTAAAAGGAAAACTTCAGCAAACAGTAATTGAAAATAAGGAGCTGGCTCTGCTTTCTAAAAAGCTCGCAACGATCGACATAAATGTGCCGGTGAATTTTGAGGAAGAACGGTTAATAATGGAACAGCCGGATAAGGAAGAGCTGACCAGGATTTTCAATGATATGGAATTCAGGACACTGGGAAAACGAATAATAGGGGAAAACTATTCGGTGATTTCGGAAGGAAAACAAAAAAATCTATTCAGTGAAGAAGCCGCTGCCGTTGCCACCAATATTGTTTCAGCAACGATTAAAGAAACTGTAACTGCCGAGAAAAATATTTCAAATACCGAGCATCAATATCATATAGCAGATTCCAAAGAAAAGATTTTGGAATTGGTACATCAGCTTTCTCAGCAAAAGGAATTTTGCTTTGACACGAAATCTACCCAGGTCGATGCAAATCTTGGAGAACTGGTGGGTCTTTCATTTTGCTTCAGGCCAAATGAAGCTTATTACATTCCAACTCCACCGGACTTAAATGTTACCCTTGAAATTCTATCCCATTTTAAACCGCTTATGGAAAATGAAAGTATTCTGAAAATAGGTCAGAATATTAAATATGACATCCTGCTCCTGAAATGGTATAACATTGAAGTGAAGCCTCCATTCTTTGATACGATGCTTGCGCACTATCTCATAGAACCCGATCAACGTCATACTATAGATATCCTTTCTGAAAATTATTTAGGTTATGCACCCATTCGCATTGAGGAATTGCTGGGCAGGAAGGGAAAAAACCAGGGAACCATGCGCGATGTGGAAATAGATAAAGTTTCGGAATATGCCGGTGAAGATTCAAGCCTTACGCTTCAGTTAAAAAATATCTTTCTTCCCCTGTTAAAGAAGGCAGAAGTAGAAAATTTATTTAATGATGTGGAAGTTCCGCTCGTACCGGTGCTGACAGAAATGGAATTTCAAGGTGTGAAGATCGACAAGGAGTTTCTCGATGATTATTCAAAACAGCTGGAAAAAGAAATAACCCAGGTTGAAAAAGAAATTTATGAACTGGCTGGCATGCAATTTAACATTGCATCACCAAAGCAGTTGGGAGAGGTTTTGTTTGATAAGCTGCAAATTCCATATATAGGCAAGAAAACAAAAAGTGGTCAGTATTCTACGGACGAAGACACCTTAAGCAAGCTTGCTAAAGAATTTGAAATTCCTAAAAAAATACAGGATCACCGCGAGCTTTCTAAATTGAAGTCAACTTATGTAGATGCACTTCCTTTATTAATTGTTCCGAAAACGGGAAGGGTGCACACCTGTTTCAACCAGGCAATTGCTGCGACAGGACGATTAAGCTCAAATGATCCGAACTTACAGAATATACCTATCCGAACCGAGCGCGGAAGAGAAATCAGGAAAGCCTTTATTGCAAGGGATGATGAGCATGTTTTGCTCTCCTGTGATTATTCCCAGATTGAACTGCGTATTATAGCATCCCTGAGTGATGATGAAAATATGCTTGATGCATTCCGTAAAGGCCTGGATATCCATTCAGCCACTGCTTCAAAAGTTTATAATGTAGAGCTGGGTACAGTTTCATCTGAAATGAGGCGAAATGCTAAAGCGGTAAACTTTGGAATAGCCTATGGGCAATCTGCATTCGGTCTCGCTCAGACATTGGGAATCTCGAGAGGTGAGGCAAAAGAAATTATTGATAATTATCAAAAACAATTTCCGGGAGTAAGTACTTTGATGGCAGGCAATATTGAATTTGCGCGCTCCAGCGGATATGTGCAGACTGTTCTGGGAAGAAAAAGATATTTGCGTGATATCAATTCAGCCAACTTTACCGTGCGCGGTCAGGCCGAACGGCTTGCCATAAATGCCCCCATCCAGGGATCTGCTGCTGATATGATAAAAGTAGCGATGATCAATATTCACCACGAATTCAAAAAGTATAAATTCAAAAGTAAAATGACCCTTCAGGTACATGATGAGCTTGTGTTCGATGTATATGAACCTGAACTAAATGAAGTAACAGAGATTGTGGTAGAGAAGATGAAAAGCGCAATGCCATTGAAAATACCTATTGAAGTAGGAGCCGGAACTGGCAAGAATTGGCTAGATGCGCATTAATCCCGACCGATATTTTACTTATCATACGTTGAATGGCACAATAATCTACAACTGAACAAAGAGATAAGTCAATTTTTAACGATTATAGAAGTGTGTACCATACCAGTATCGGTTTTAATAGTAACAGCATAAATTCCTTTCGGAATTTTTGAAAGATTCAGCCTGGAGTCTATTGAATTTAATAATTCCGAGAAAATGGTCCGACCAAAAATATCCGTTAGGGAAATAAAAGAAGGTGACTGAGATGCGACTTCTAAATGGACAAACAAATCATTAGTAACCGGGTTTGGATAAAGTCTTACATTTTCCTTTTTCTGTTCTGGTTCCTGAACCGCTACATTGCAATTGTAGTAAGCTACCTCATGCTCCAGGCTTCTGTTTACATTTAGCCGGCCACCACTTACTGTTTTATCTTTAAGATCGGCAATAGAATCAATTCCTTCCAAAATAAATTTTTTTATCCGCAGTGCTGTTCCTGACGGATCGTTTAGCGCATCAATAACGAGTTGATTGCACTGCAGGGAATAAAGTAACGAGACTGCACCTGCAACGAAGGGTGCAGATACAGAACAACCCGTAGAATAGGTATAAGCATTATTTTGATCCGTACTTAGTATGTTGGTTCCAGGTGCCCCCAAATCAACTGTTGTGTCACCCCAGGCTGCACCACTCGGGTATTTCTGATCGGTTGAAGTAGTATTTGTTACTGTAATAAGCCAATCACTCGCACAACTGGTAGGCACATCATTTACAACATCTATATCTACGTTGGCATTGCTGGTAGCTACTACGTTTAAAATTCCTACCCTTCCCATGCTGTCGTACATTGTACACCACAAGGGATGGTTCGCCGGGTCTTCTCCAAATTCTCCAAGCCCCAATGAGGCATTTGCTGCAACGACCAAAGCGCCCTTTGTTCCCTGAGATTGATTGTATAAAAAACGCATCTCCAAAATGTAGCTGTAACTCGCTATAACCTGCGCCTCAGTTCCTAACCCAATCACAGGCATAATTTCAACATTCCAATTCATACCTGTTATCCCAATTTCATTATTGCCGGTTGCGCCTGCAACGCCTGCTACCTTTGTACCATGAGATGAACTACTTATTATGTTATTAGTATCAACTGCATTCCATCCATCGTAATCGTCCACATACCCGTTTGAATCATCATCAACCTGGTTATCAGGAATTTCATAAGCATTTTTCCAAAACCGGATATCCTGGTGTGCAAGATCGAAGCCATCATCATCTATGGCTATTACAATCGTTGCACCGTTTGCCATGGTGCCTCCTGTAGTTAGATCCCATGCATCTTCTGCACTTATATCGGCACCCGAAATACCTGTAATACCTTGCACAGATTGACCTGTGTTTGACAATCCCCATTGGAACTTAAAATCCGGATCATCAGGAGTATTTCGTGGCTTAACGAAGAAATTAAATTGAGCATTTAAAACACGGTTATCATGTTTTATTGCACTCAGTAAAGCGTTTCCGTTTATAATCGAGCTGTTAAAGTGCAGCAGCCATATGTTCATTCTTTTTGATAGCAGTTGCGAAAATCTTAACTCCGTAGCGCGACCCTGGAAAGTCGAATACGCCGATATAAAGTCGGTGCCTTTTATATCCTTTTTCATCATTACAATTAAATCGCCATCTATATGGTTCATGGCATAAGATTTCTGAAAAGAATAAAAAGGAAGAAATAATAAAAATGATATGAAAATTTTTCTTGAGGTATAAAAAGTAAAATTCATAGAAATGCTCTTAACAATAGGGTTTAAATTATCAATTTCACTTTCTGATTACCAGTTTTTGCCGGTGAACTGAGTCTTTATTTTTTATAGCCACGAAATAAATACCATCGGGTAATTCTGATGCATTGAGGTTAAAAGTTTGTGCAGGAGAGGAGGGAATTATTTTAATTTCTAATTGCCCCGAAATATTCCATACGCTTAATTCATCTGTTGTAATGCCTTTTGGTAATTGAATAATAAAGATACCATTGCCGGGATTCGGATATATCTTAATATTTTCAGAATGGTTATCATCAATACCGGTGCACTCAGCCACCGTCACGATTTCTGAATCTATTGCATAGCAACCAGCATCATTTTGATAACTGTAATAAATAGTGAACGTGCCAATACCCGCTTCATCAGGCTGAAAAAAATTTCCCGAAATGCCAGGTCCTGAGAATAATCCTCCTTCAGGGCTTCCTGTGAGCAAAATTGAAGTTTGATAAGTACAGTAAAAAGAATCTAAACCTGATATGCTTATGAGTGCCTTATCAACTACGGTTATTGGACTGGAAATATTAGTGCAACCTTTTGAATTGGATACTGCCACTGAATAGGCACCTGCGTTGATTGTGGCGTAGGAATCGGTAATGGCGCCTGCGATATCCACACCATTGATCATCCACTGATATTTGAACCCGGTATCAATCAAGGCGTGCAGAACACCGCCTGCACATACCGTTGAATAGATGCTTTCCATAATAAAAGCGGTAGGACCACAAATGGTATCGGTAATATGGTAAATGGTTCCGTTTATAATTCCCGCAGTATAAAGCTCCTGCAAATGATCTTCGCCGAAGGTGACAAAATTAAAACTCGTATCATCACTAACCAGCGATTCGATCCATGCTCCATTTTCATCCTCGAATAACGTATAAAACTTGCCGCTGCAGTAATCATTAAAAATATATCTTCCGAATAAATTTCCATATTCCGCACCGCGATAAACAAAGCCTCCGGTTATAGAACAATTTCTATCAGGGATAGGAGTATGCATGTATTCATATATTGGAAATGTGACGTTCGCCACTCCACTGCATAGCGATAAATTATAAGGGTGATCGCCTTCGTAGCACCGCCATCCATAGTTGAGCATACCTGCTGAGAAAGCCTTTTCAAGATCCACTTCCTCGAGTAAATCCTGACCTACATCGCCGATCCAGAGGTTGCCAGTGAGGTGATCAAAGCTGAAGCGCCAGGGGTTTCGTAACCCAAGATCCCATATTTCCGGATATGCCGAGGTGTCAAGCACAAAGGGATTATCAGACGGTATTGTATAAGGAAGTTCATGGTTTACATCAAGGCGTAACATTTTTCCCAGGTAGCTTTTTTTATTTTGAGCATTATTAAAGGGGTCACCGGCGGATCCTCCATCGCCCGTTCCTATATATAAGTATCCATCATGGCCGAACTTAAGGCAACCTCCATTGTGATTAGTAAAAGTGAAGTGCGGAATCTGAATAAGTATTTGCTCACTGTTAGTGTCTGCAACACTTACATTATTGGAATCTGTTTGAAAGCTTGAAATCCGAAGAGCGCCCGAATCTTTCTCAGTATAATAAACAAAAAACTTTCCGTTGACTATATAAGCAGGATGAAAGGCAAGCCCTAATAAACCGCGTTCACTATTTAAATTGTTTATCCTTAAATGTATATCTAAAAATGGAACCGGTTTTTTATTTCCTGTGGAGTCGCAGACGTATATAAATCCATCTTTTTGCACAATAAAAAGACGACTGTCGCCGCAATTTTCAATATCAACCGGGGAAGTGTAACCAAAAGAAAAAGGAATGAGCTTAATGGTTGATTGCGAATGGACCAATTTATTGCAACAGCATATGCAAACAATAAGGAGTAAATATTTCTTCATAATAAGAATAGGTAATTCTTTAGTGGCACTAACGAAAAAAAAAATTAAGGATTGTAAGATAGATTGGGTGATAACCATTTCTCAACGTACTTCACCGGCACACCTTTCCTCATTGCATAATCTTTTACCTGGTCCAGGGCAATTTTCCCTATTCCGAAATATTTTGATTGCGGATGAGAAAAATAGAATCCACTTACCGAGGATGCAGGATACATTGCAAAATTTTCAGTGAGAATTATCCCGCAATTTTTTTCTGCATTAAGCAAATCAAACAATGACCTTTTCTCAGTATGATCAGGGCAAGCGGGATATCCGGGAGCCGGTCGAATACCAATGTACTCCTCTTTTATAATTTCTTCAGTGGAAAGCGCTTCCTCTCTGGCATAACCCCAATATTCTCTTCTCACGAGCTCATGCAACGTTTCTGCAAAGCCTTCTGCAAGACGGTCTGCCACTGCTTTGATCAAAATAGAATTATAATCATCATTATTGCTTTCAAATTCCTCAATTAATTTTTCAATTCCAATTCCCGCTGTTACAGCAAAAAATCCCATGTAATCCCCGGTATCACCTGATAGCGGGCGTATAAAATCTGCAAGAGAAAAATATTGTTGTGCTAGGGCTTTTTCATTCTGCTGGCGCAGGAAATGGAAACAGGTTTTTTCGTTTCCTGCTGCATCATAAATCTGAACATCATTGTCATTAATTGTTGCGGCAGGATAAAAACCGATTACTCCTTTAGCACGTAATGATTTATTTTTCACTACCGTGTCAAGCAAAGTATTGGCATCATCAAACAGTTTTTTTGCTTCCGATCCAATTATTTTATCTTCAAAAATTGCCGGATATTTTCCATGTAATTCCCACGTTTGAAAGAAAGGAGTCCAATCTATTCTTTTCCTTATCAGCTCCAGTGAAAAATCCTCAAAAGCTTTAATTCCGGTAAAGGAAGGTTTTGGTGCAGTATAATTATTCCAATCGATACGGGTCTTATTTTTTCGGGCAAAATCTATGGATACAAACTTTTTATCCTGTTTCCTTCCGGAATACTGAGCCCGCAATTCAGAATATTCCCCTTTGATTTTATTTGAAAAATTTGCTTTTGTTTCTTTTCCCAGCAAACTTCCTACAACCGTAACGCTCCTGGAGGCATCAAGGACATGTACCGTATCGCTTGAATAGTTAGGGGCTATCTTAACTGCCGCATGAACTCGTGAAGTGGTTGCGCCACCAATAAGCAGGGGCGTGGTGAATCCCAATCGCTCCATCTCTTTCGCAACGTGCACCATTTCATCAAGGGATGGAGTGATTAATCCACTCAGGCCAATAATATCTGCATTTTCCATTCGGGCGGTCTCCAAAATTTTTTCAGATGAAACCATAACTCCCAGATCGATAATGGAATAATTGTTACAGGCAAGTACTACCCCTACTATATTTTTACCTATATCATGTACATCTCCTTTAACCGTAGCCAGCAAAATTTTTCCAGCTTTAGTGGGGTTAATTTTCGATTTTCTTTCTTCTATGAAAGGAGTTAAATAGGCAACTGATTTCTTCATCACGCGGGCACTCTTTACTACCTGGGGCAAAAACATTTTTCCTGAACCAAATAAATCACCGACTACGCTCATGCCATCCATAAGCGGCCCTTCTATTACTTCTATTGGTTCAGAATATTTTTGACGTGCTTCCTCTGTATCCTGCTCAATAAATTCCACAATTCCTTTTACCAATGCATGCTTTAATCTCTCTTCCACCGAGAGCTTCCTCCATTCATCCTCCTGCTCCACCTTTTTGCCCTTTCGTTTTATCGTTTCAGCAAATGACACCAGTCGTTCGGTTGCATCAGACCTACGGTTAAATAATACATCTTCAATTGCCTCCAGAAGGTCTTTAGGAATTTCATCGTACACTCCAATCATTCCGGCATTTACAATTCCCATGTCCATGCCCGCTTTCACTGCGTGATAAAGAAATGCAGTATGCATGGCATCTCTCACGGTATTATTTCCGCGGAAAGAAAAGGAGAGATTGCTTACTCCTCCGCTTACTTTTGCGTGAGGCAAATTTTCTTTTATCCATTTTACAGTGCGGATGTAATCAATGGCGTAATTGCTGTGCTCTTCGATCCCAGTTGCAATGGCAAGTATGTTTGGATCAATAATAATATCCTGCGGAGGAAAGCCAATCTTTTTTATTAACAGGTTATAGGAACGTTTGGCAATTTGTATTCTTCTTTCAAAAGTGTCTGCCTGGCCTTTTTCATCGAAGCACATGACTACTACAGATGCGCCGTAGCGTTTTACCTTTTTAGCCTGCTGAAGAAATTTTTCTTCGCCTTCCTTCATTGAAATAGAATTTACTATTCCCTTTCCCTGAATACATTTTAATCCTGCTTCAATAATTTCCCATTTAGATGAATCAATCATTACAGGCACCCTTGAAATGTCCGGCTCTGCTGAAATAAGATTTAAGAATTTCACCATAGCCTCTTTCCCATCCAGCATTCCTTCATCCATATTCACATCAATTATCTGTGCACCATTTTGAACTTGCTGCAATGCGACGGCAACAGCTGCTTCGTAATTTCCTGATAGAATTAACCTGGAAAATTCCTTGGAGCCGGTAATATTGGTACGTTCCCCGATATTTATAAAATTTGTGGAAGGGGTCAGTGTTAGTGGTTCGAGACCACTCAGGCGCAGATAAGGTTTTATAACTTTTTTTTCTTCGTCAATTTCGTCCATGTCGATTAGCACCTAACCATTAAATGCGCTACCTATTTAATGTTAAATTATTATTTGATTTGTACAGTTGTATCCTTTGTTATAATATTATTTACTCTTTTAATATTCAAATACAGGAAGCATTCGTGGCTTTATACCTTTTACGGAATCAGCAATAGCAAGAATATGATCAGGTGTGGTTCCGCAGCATCCCCCTATTATATTTATAAATCCGGCTTCTGCAAACTCTTTTAATACCGTTGCCATGTGTTCCGGAGATTCATCATATTCACCAAATTGATTTGGCAACCCTGCATTAGGATAGCAACTGATGTAGCTTGTGGCAACATTGGAAAGCTCTTCTATATATGGTCGCATAAGCCCGGCCCCCAAAGCACAATTTAATCCAACAGAGAGTGGATCGGCATGAGCAATAGAGTTCCAAAAGGCTTCAGGTGTCTGTCCGCTTAATGTCCTGCCACTTTGATCAGTAATAGTTCCTGAAACCATGATTGGCAACTCTTTTCCTATTTCATCAAAGTAGTCTCTGATTGCAAACAAAGCTGCTTTAGCGTTTAACGTATCAAAAATGGTTTCCACCAAAAGCAAATCTGCACCTCCATCAATAAGCCCTTTTATTTGTTCTCTGTATGCTTCTGCGAGCTGATCGAAGGTGACAGCTCTGAACCCAGGATCATTAACATCAGGAGACAGAGAAGCTGTTTTATTGGTAGGACCGATGGCACCCGCTACAAACCGGGGTCTGCCAGGTGTTATATCGGAATATTTTCGTGCAGCTTCTTTTGCAATTTTTGCTGCAGCAAGATTTATCTCATAGGCAAGAAATTCCATTTTATAATCTGCGAGAGAAATCTTTTGGGCATTAAAAGTATTCGTCTCAATTATATCTGCGCCAGCCGCAAGATAAGCCTCATGTATTTCAAGGATAATATCAGGCCTGGTTAAGCTTAAGAGATCATTATTACCTTTCAGATCGTGGGTAAAATTTCTGAAACGATCTCCCCGGTAGTCTTCTTCATTTAATTTGTAGCGCTGAATCATGGTACCCATTGCTCCATCGAGGATAACGATTCTGTGATCTAAGATTTGTGTAAGTTGCATAACGGCTTTTCGTATAAAATTTTGTTATCAATCTTATCACGAAAGCCTAAGTGATTTATCAGACCACTTATCTTTACCGGTTGCTGTGCAACTGGCTAGGAATTAGCACCCACCGGGATGGGTTGCTAAGACATCGCAGGGCCTATTCCCTCCGTCTTTCTTGATAAGATAAGCCAAAGGTAGTGTACCTTAAAGTAATTATCAATACCCTTAAATAAGCGTTTAATTAAACTCTTATTAAAATAGTAAAACTTTCAGGATTTGTTGAATGATAGAAAGCTTATAGCAAAAAAAACAGGCTAGCCAGCCTGTTTTCAATTCTGAAAATAAAAATTAATAGGACCACATGTCTTGCTCCTTATCTATAATTTCCTGTTTAACCCGGTCGGACTCGCGTAATGCGTCTACCCCACTGGTATAATCCTGGATACGACGATCCAGTGCGTTGGATTCTTTAATAATATAACTGCTGAAATACCGCATTTCAAAAAGATCGTCCCAGCTTAAACGTACGGCGTCATTTTTTGGATTGAAAACTTCCTGCTTTGCCAGCACACTTCTGCAATCAGGATAATATGCCCAAAACATTGGAATTTCAATCTGTGCCTGATCGTCATAATATAAGGGCGCAACAGCTTCAATCCGCACCATCATCTGGGAAGTTTGTTTATCAATAAACCAATCCTCTTTTACACGGTATTTGCTCACTCTTGTTGGATCAAATTCTTTTTTAATTACAGTATCCCTGCTGAAGTTTCCTTCCAGATCATTCATAGCTATGGTATCCGTACCGGCTCCAAATTTATCCACATCAGCAGGAGTTTCCGGAGTCTGTAAGTAATCCTCATTGTATACCGTTATTTCACCGTTTATCGCTGCTTCCCGTAGAATCATCACTAACGATTTCATTCCCTTCCAGTCGTTTCCTTCATACCGGAAAGGAAAATTCATCTTTTCTTTAGCATCAATAACTCTCCACACCCTTTTTTGCCACAATACATTCGACTCATTTATATAAGGATAAGGGATGGCCTCTTTCTCAGCAGTAGTCACCTTATCATAAAACAAATCACGCGGTGTGGCTTCCGTTGATTGACTTTTGGCAGCTGAAGCAAGCAGGCAACCCAATACCAAAAAATTTAACTGAATCAATTTTAATTTTTTCATGATTTCTATTTAAGCGTAAGGCTATTTTCAGATAAAGATCATTTGATTTGAAAGGAAACACTATTCAAGCTTCTTGTAGTCCTATCTGGTCCAATGGCTTTAATATTCCTGAATATTACTGCATCACCCGGGTGAGCATTTTGAATAAAATCAGCGACCTTACCATTAAATTTCGCACCGCTGTTATTTGCAATCTTTGGATCCTGCCTTTTTGGAATGAATATGCAATCAAATGAAGTTACATCAAAGCGTACTCCATTAAAATAAAAATCTTTTAGCTGAGCGCCGACTCCTGCAGATACTTTTAATTCGGCGGAAGAAATATCCCCATCGACTTTTCCATTTACCTGGGCTACAGGATCAGGGATCCGCTTTACGAGAAACTCTGAAGAGCCTATTTGCCTGTTGCCACCTTCCAATTGCACACCTACATTTATATTTATTTTTTGACCTACCAGAGAAGAGGGCATCTCGGCAGAGAATTTACCGGAACCGGATTTAGCAAAAGATCCGGAGGAAGCAGCTGCAAAGACCTTATCGGACGGAAAGCCGGGCACAGACACAGAAAAAGGATTGGGGATGCCGGCGTAAATAATGTTTAAGTTATCTGAAGAAACAATGGCAGATCCTTTTGCAGTCTGATATTCAGATTCAAAAGGATAATATCTTGGCTTACCATCAGGTCCTAATATCATTATAGCGCCTGTATATTTCTGAACCCCTTCTCCTCCTGCAACCACGGAATATTTTCCCATACCGTTCACTACGTCTATCTTTTTACCACCTCCTGAAATAGGATTGACAGTGAGTTCCGGAAAATTGCCATCAGCATCTCTTTTGGCAATGTTGCTATTTAATGGCCCTACATAAATTTCAGGGTTTACAGTGGAACTATACGCAGCTACAAAAATATCGGCCTTATATTGCTGACCTGACATTATATAGCTGGAAGGTGCAATAACTTCAGCCTGCATCCGGTCCACAACAACTGTTTTTGCATTTACCTGTTTAAATAAATACTGCACCATCAGATCCTCTGAAGTGCGGATATCATTCTGAAATTTGTTAAGCAATGTTATTGCTGCAATAGTAGGAACCATTTCAAAATTCATTTCGGACCATGTCTTTAAACTACCATCGTCCGATTGCATTAGTGAATCGGAAGCCCTTAATGGAAGTTGACTCTCAAGCTCTTTTTTCGACTGAGGATCAGCAACCAGATTCAGCAGCCCATCATGAAGCTTGGTAATTTCGTCTTTTAACTGATTTCCTTTTCCCTTATTAATCATAATATTGGTTGGCACTTCCAGGTTACGATCATCTTCCAGGTTTCCCTGTTTCATTAAAGCGGATAAAGGTGCCGATTTCAGGTCAAGGGCTTTGCCTGTTTTACTGTCTTTAATTCCCCCCGATTTATCTATAATTTGTCTTTTCAAATCTTCAATGGAATCATAAAGGGAATTACTCATCAACTTTACCTGGTTCGCTTTATCTAAAAAAGGTTTTGTACGGGAAGGATCTGTTTCCATCTGCTTTTGAAAGGCATCAAATGTTTTTTCATTTTTACTGCCAATTGCAGCAGAAGATACATCAAGCCCGGAGTTTACAACGTGAAATGCATGCAGGATTTCTGCAGAAACGTTAAGTGCCAATAATGCGGTCAGAACTAAGTACATGAGGTTAATCATGATCTGTCTCGGTTCCTTTGGAATAGCCATTCTTTCTCCTCTTTGTTTTTAAGGGTTATATCGTTTATTCTTATTTATTGTTACTTCCCAAACTCATTGCTGAAAGCATATTACCATAAATATTATTTAGCTGTGAAAGGTTCTTCGCCAAACCAGCCATTTCATTTCTATACCGGTTAGTATCTTCTACAGATTCCGTAAGGTTATTCATGGCATTTGTCAGGGAACCATAGAACTTATTCATAGTTTTAAGATGACTATTGGTGTCCTGCAGCTCCAGTTCATAAAGTGCATTTAACTGGGATAAGTTTTTCGATACCATCTGCACCTGTTGCTGATAGTTTTTAGCATCATTGGAAGTAGCGGAGAGTAGCTTTGCTGCTTCCGTGGCGTTGGTATAAGCCACCTTCATATCTGCAAGGGAGGCTGCTGCCTGGCGTGCCTTATCTGAAAAATCATTGGTTGCCATGGAGGCATCTGTAAGGTCTTTTAACTGCCCGATGTGATCACCTAATCTTTTGAGGTTATCACCCAGACGCTGAAAGAGCTGAGGCTCTACGTGAGCCTGGGTCATCATTTGATCCAGTTGCTGGGTCATGGAAGGCTGATGTGCATGATGAGCGGTAGCCTTCAGCATTTCCAGTTCATCTTCATCCGGAGCAACATCAAGCTCAGGGTATATTTTCTCCCAGTAATAATCCTTATGAGGCGGAATAATACCTAGAAGCAGAAAAATAAAAGCTTCTGTGCACATTCCTATAATCAGCATCATGTTTGCAACTTCCCAGTGTTCCAGCTTGGCAAGTGCACCTATAAGCACCACAGATGCCCCGGCGCCGATAATTAGGTTTTTAATATATTTTCCGCGGTCTGTTTCAAAAAAAGCCGAAATCTTATTCATTTTAAAAATTATTGTTGAGTTAGTGTTGTAGAAAATAGGGCAATTACTGCTTATCACTTATCGATCTGCCAAGGAAATCAATAACGTCGCGAAAGCCGAGATAACATTTATCAGAATCCTGATACTCATAATTCCGGGTACCTACCTGGCATTCATAAGCAATATCTTTCCAGGAGCCACCTCTTACCACTTTTCTTTTCATGGTAACAGGATCACTATCCTGTGCATCGTAGCGGATATCAGGATTTAAATCGTGTTCGAATTGGTATGCATTTTCGTAAAAAGCGCTCAATGTCCATTCGGATACATTTCCTGTCATATTATAAAGTCCGTAATCATTTGGGAGATAAGCATCTGCTTTTACAGTGTAAGTACCTCCATCGTCAGAATAATCACCCCGGCCCGGTTTAAAGTTAGCGAGAAGACATCCTTTTTTATTTCTCATATAAGGACCCCCCCATGGATAAGGTGCGCTTTCATGACCTCCGCGAGCAGCATATTCCCATTCTGCTTCGGTAGGTAAGCGAAATTCATCATTGGCAACATCACCCTTATTGGTCCGGTAATCATTCCAAAGGCGTGATCTCCACTTTCCAAAAGCCATGGCCTGCTTCCAGGTAACGCCAACAACAGGATAATTATCGAATGCCGGATGCCAGAAATAATTCCGGGTCATTGGCTCATTATAGGAATATGCAAAATCATGAACCCATGCAAGGGTATCAGGATAAACATTTACTACTTCCTCTTTAATTACCGTAGTACGGTCGAAATCCGGATTATGACGGTTTTCATCCATAGCCGCCGTTTTGTAATCGATCCAATAATATACATAATTCAACTGCCTTGGATCAATTTCTTTTCGTCCGAGGATACTCTGTTCTTCCGGGTAATAAAGTGGAGCTAAAGCGTCTTCATTAGCGGCATCTTTATAATCAATTTTACGATCCCAATTAATATGTTCATTTGCTTCTCCTTCATTTACCAGGTAGTCACCACCAAGCAATTTATGCGCGATAGAATCTTTAACCCAGTCAACGAATTGACGATATTTATTATTTGTGATCTCTGTCTGATCCATGAAAAATCCCTGAACGGTAATGGCTTTGCTGCGCTGAATTAGAGCATTATTATAATCCTCATCACTCTGACCAATATTTAATGTACCGGATTTAACATAGACCATGCCGTAAGGAACCGTTACGCTCCATTTAGGTCTATTAAGTTCGCCTAACAGTTGACCATTGTATCCGCCTTTGCATCCAGCCAGGAATACCAACCCTAAAAATAAAAATTTATGTTTTTTCAACATTATCCAATTATTAATTTGAAGATTTTCTGAACGAGGTAAAAATAAAAAAATCTGTTTTTACGAATTGAAAATTACTTGTGAAAAATAGCTTGCAATATTTAACTTGTTTTTATACTATTTTACAAAATTATGACATGCGTCTAATCATCTAAAATCGCGGCGTGTATATAATCTTTCCGGGTTTTGCTGGCTTTATTAAATTTACACGGTAATTAATGACCACTTCATGCGATCCATTGCTTACGGAATTAAGCGAAGAAGTAGTATAATCATAAGAATATCCTAAACGCAAATTTTCACCAATTCGTATTCCAACAGTTCCGATAATTGCATCCAAAGTTTGATTGCTATAGCCTCTGAATCCTGCACCAAACCAAAGAAAATTGTTATAGGTTAATACCACATCACCTTCCCCCTGTAAATAGGATCCATTCGATTTCACCATTAAAGAGGGCCGAATACTGATTGTATTTCCTAATGGTGCAAAATAAGCTACTTGTAAATAATATTGTCGTGCGAAAATCATCGAAAGATTACTATTTGTGCCATCGAGCTTAATATCAACAGGTATGAGGTGATTTGCAGAAATCCCTGCAGTAAATTTTCTTCCTGCAAAAAAAATACCTGCTGCAAAGTCTGGTCCTATTCCACTCACCATAACGCCTGGAAGTATATCATCATTGTGATTTATTCCATCAATATAATTTCCATCCGGAGCTCTGAGTTTTGATCCGTCAAGAGATGACTGTACTGCTCCTCCGCTGACTCCAATAGAAAATGTGCCTGCATTGGTTCTGATATGATAAGCATAACCTGCACTTACAAAAGTATTGCGCAGCACCCCTTCCTCTTCATTCAATAAAAGAATGCCTAATCCTCCATGCAAAAGGGGTACCGGTGAGTGAACCGATATATCCTGAATAAATGGATGGCCTTCAATTCCCATCCATTGACTTCTGAATTGGGCCGTAGCACTCAAAGCATTATCCAAACCATTATAACCCGGATTAAAAACACTTTGATTTAAAAAGTATTGACTAAACTGAGGATCATTTTGGGCAGATACCGCTCGGGTAGCCAATTGCAAAAACAATAATAATAAGATGCTTTTACAGTACAAATTCATACTAGCCAATCGTGTAAATTAAAGACATTAAACTTACAGTTCACAATGATTTCGACTAAGTACTAAAACAGAAGTACTCACAAATCGATAAACCTTATTATTCCTTTTTACCAAAGGTTAACTGTAAACGAAGGTGAATAGCAATTATTTGAGAAAACAAAGTATTGCGCTATTGAGTTTCCTTGTGAATTTTTATTTGGCTCCTTACAGACGAAAATATCAGGATTTCGAGCTCAAAAAATTATCAATTGCCATTGTCATAGAAGGAGCTGAGGGCGCAGGAGCTTGCAGATCAAGACGTAGCCCCGCTACAATAATTGCCTGAGAAGTGAGAGGGCCGAATGCTCCGATGAGCAGATTTTTTTGTTGAAAGGCGGGAAAGTTTTGCTTAAATGCGGTAACACCTACAGGTGCAAAAAAAACGACCATATCATACTTCCTGATTTCTTTCTCAATAAGTTCAAGCGGAACAGTCTTAAAAATAATTGCCTCCGCAAATTCATATTTTTTCTTTCGCAGGTAATCAGCTATATCGGATTTATGAGTATCCGAACAAGGAATCAGATACCTTTCATCATCACGGTGCTTTTCAATAATTTCAGTTAATCCTTTAAAAGTGCCATCACCAAAAAATACTTTTCTCTTGCGAAAGAGAATATATTTCTGCAAATACAACGCAATGGCTTCAGTCATGCAGTAGTATTTTGTATCTGGCGAAATCTTAGCCCGCAAATCATCGCATAGTTTAAAAAACTGGTCTACAGAGCCTCTGCTGGTAAACAAAACTGCATTAAAACTGGCCGGATTGATTTTAAATTTCCTGAAATCGCGGGCAGCAATTCCTTCAAGGTGAATAAAGGGCTTAAAATCAATAATGATATTATGTTTCTTAGCTAAATCGAAATAGGGACTTCTTTCCGTATCAGGACGTGGCTGAGTAATCAAGATCGATTGGATATTGACTTTTGGGGATAAAACGCTTAATGTTTTATCCTGATTATTGCCGGGTATTTCTGTTGCTTTGCTGCTGGTATTCTTTTCTACCATCAATTTCATCGTATGTCCCGCGTTTTTCTAAATAGAGACTCCAATTGCACCAAAGTTTTTGATCAAGCGTATAATGATAAGTATAGGTGCAATTTCGAGGGCGCAAATATACAACAAAAAGTGGAACGTATACTTGCCAAGGTATTGAATTCCTATATTTAAACCCTTAAGGTAGCGCATCAAAATAAAGGTAAGCACAACCAGATAAGAGACATACCAGGTATAGTCACTTATCATATCTTTTGAGAATGCAATAAGTACTACCAGTGGAAAAAGAATAACGCCCATTATACGGTTGATTTGAAGTTCATAGAAATTAAAGAGTGTAATTTCTTTTCGAAAGGGCAGGAGCGATGCTGCCGATTTTAACAGCAGATATCGCGAAGAAAATAATATCGGAGTAACTATAGATACTGTAATAACCATTACGCCGTCAGAGGCAGCAAAGGATAAATTAAAGCGGTGTAATAATAAATAGACGTAAAAAGCTATTACAAGCACTGAAAAGAAATTTAACAACACGGTACCAAATGAAATTCCCGTACCCAGTTCACGAATTATCTGAGGCCTCATGCTCCAATTTCGAAAAGAAGACCGGAGGTCGTCAAATTCTTTATCATATACCACCCTGATTAAGGCAAGTAAAGCAAGGAGAAACATGCTCAGGTAAAATTTCCAATCATCGCTTTTTACAAGACGTTTAAACTCGTAATTCTGGTATCCGCGCATACCCCGGATATGCTGAATAATGGGAGATGGAAACTGATCCTGAAGTTGCTGGTTAAAAATTATAATTTGAGAAAATGTAAGTTTGGTTTTTACCCTCTTTATCGAATCCAGCCTCAGATCCCGGGCCACACGTGGAGATAGCTTAACCTGTTTCCACGTTTCATTAGTGTCTTGATTTCCCTCTCTTTGATTTATGGTGTCCTGTGCAAATGATAAACCTGAAAGCCATCCTGTCAAAATGCAAAAGAATATTCCAAGAACAATCGGATAACGAGGTAAATGTTTCTTCACATTAAAAATAATTTACGTAACCAAAATTAATTTTTGCTGAGCGGAATTGAACTGCATTATTTTTTCGACCACCCAAAGCGTAGTTCACCGTAAAAGTGCCGGCTTTTGTAGCAAAGTTAATTCCTCCGCCAAACCCATATAGTGTATTATAATTATAAGGAGCCATTTCACGATTTAATAAATAACTGCCATCAAGAAAAAGATAAAAGAAAGAGTTACGGTCAAGCAAATAATGATATTCTAATGTAACTATATGGTACTGTGAAGTTAAAACAGAGGCTTCATCAAAGCCCCGCAAAGTATGCAGTCCCCCTATACGGTATAATTCATTTTGCAGCAGGTTATTTCCAACAATGAATCCTCCCTGATAAGACGTTTGAAGAACGTTATGGCTGCCCAGAGGCCAGTATTTATGTATGTTACCTTGTACCCGGAATTGTATCTCTGAAGTGTTTACAGAATCATATAGCTTGTGGAAATCATATGCTGGATCCGTCAAATCCCTTAGCTGTACAATCTTGCTGTTTTCCTTGATTTTTCTGTTACCTGCTTCCGCATTGAGAAAAATATCATACCCGCTGCGTGGGTTAAAGCGGTAATCAAGGTTTTCAAGCCTGTATTCAATTCCATAAAATTTTGCATTTAAATCCAGGTATGGAGGTAGGGTTTTGTTTCGAATGATGGAAAATGTATCCAATGATAGTATGGAGGAACCTTCATTGCTGAAAAAGAATTTCAAATAATTAGATCCTATAAATAAATAACTGATACCTGCTCTTTGCTTAACATCCAGGTAAAGTGTGTCATTTTTATAAAGATTAAAATTATAGTCAAGGCTGAAAGGAATAGAAAAGAGATAAGGATATGTGAATTGGGCAGTTACCTGAGTACTCCTGTTTTGCAGTTGCAGGAAGCGCAAGTTCAGGTATTCACCCCTCCCAAACGCATTGTTTAATACCAGTTGGCCGTCACCTGTAATTAACAGTTTTCCGGTAACCTGATCATTAGGTAATACACCTAACACAAAATCAAACCGGCTCGCATTTTTCTTTTTCAGGAAGAGCGTAATGGCAGCGCGTTTTTCATTAAATAAAATTTTGGCGGGCCTCTCTTCGGTTATAAAAGGAAGCTCCTTTATTCGGGTGCTTATTCGTTTTACATCATCTTCCCTATATATAGAAGGCAGCCGAAAGCCCAGATAATTGGCCAGGTAAATATTCGAGATCCTTGCATCACCCACAACCTGAATGCTGTCGATGGTGATCAGATTATTTCTGGTAACAAAAATTTTAGCACTTAGCTGGTGTCCCGATACCGTCAGGCTGTCCAGGTGAACGGAAGCAAAAGGATAGCCATTATTTTGGCAATAGGTTAAAAGGCTTTGAATAAGGTCGTTAATTTGATTTATGCGCAAAGGCTTTTCATCATAACCTTTTTCATGGAAGCCAATGTGTTGTAACATTAAATTGTCTGCATTTCCATTAGTGAGATGAGCCCACGTCCATTGAGTTCCAACAATTAATAAAGCTGCCAGACCAGTTGAGTCCTTTTTAATTGAACTGTATTCCGCTTCCAGATACCCTGTTTTATGAAGTTCGTCCAGAGTTTTTTTCAGCTCCCTATCTGCAGCATCAGAGTCCGCCGGATTTCTTTGATACGGCAGATTCTTCATTAAAAAGCCGGTATCTTTATCTGTCGGAAAGATTTTTAAAAAATATGTAGCCTGACCTTCGGATAAGGATGAAAACGCAAGAAAGAAAAGAAATATGAAGTGACGCACTTTATAAAATTCTATACAAAATTAAAGACAACTGGATTTTCAAATTAGATGTCTGAAAATCCACAATCAATAAATTGGATAATTTGAATATATTATTGATATAGGCATTAATTCTTATGGCAGGCATTTACATCCACATTCCTTTCTGCAAACAGGCTTGTCATTACTGTAATTTTCATTTTTCCAATCAAATAAATGGTAAAAACGATTTCATAGAAGCATTATTGAAAGAGATTGAAATGCAGAAAGGCTATTTGAACAACAAAGCTATATCAACTATTTATTTTGGCGGCGGCACACCCTCCTTATTGGAACAGGACGATGTAAAGAAAATTTTTGAAAAGCTTCATCAGTATTTTACAATTAATCCCGATGCAGAAATCACATTTGAAGCAAATCCGGACGATCTTACCACACAAAAGCTATCTACTCTTCGTGCTCTTTCAATAAACCGGTTAAGCATTGGAATACAATCTTTTATTGAGCGTGATTTAAAATTTATGAACCGTGCGCACGATAGCTTGCAGGCCCGTACTTGTGTAGAACAGGCAAAAAATGAGGGTTTCAATAATATATCTATCGATTTAATTTATGGACTTCCTGACCTCACAAATGAGGAATGGGAAACAACTCTCCAGACAGCCTTTGAATTAAGCATTCAGCATATTTCTTCCTACTGCCTGACAGTAGAGCCTAAAACAGCTCTTGCCAAGAGTATAGAAATGGGCCGGATTCCAAAGGGAGATGAAGAAAAATCAGCCACTCAATTCGAGATATTGATGAAACGAATGGCAGAAAATCAATTTCTTCATTATGAAATCTCCAATTTTTGCAGGGAGCGTTATTATAGCAGGCATAACAGCAATTACTGGAATGGTGAATGGTATTTAGGGCTTGGGCCGTCGGCACATTCTTTCAACGGACAAACCCGGCAGTGGAATATTTCCAATAATTATAAGTACATCAATTCCATTTTTAAAAAGAATATTCCTTTCGAGAGAGAATCCCTTACTAACGTCCAGCAGCTGAATGAATATATCATGACCTCATTGCGTACTCATTGGGGATGCGATCTTAAAAGAGTTAAAAATGATTTTAGAAAGGATTACCCGGAAGTAAGAAAAAACCTTGAAAAAATTTCTTCCGACTATTTCCTGGAAGCGGATGAGAAAATTTTTCTTACAGAAAAAGGAAAGTTGGTTGCCGATAGAATCATTTTGGAAATGATCGTATAAGTGTTATCTGTTTTCCTGTCGCATTTGCGGGAATAAAATAACGTCCTGAATAGAAACAGAGTTGGTCATGATCATGGTTAAGCGATCGATTCCTACTCCAAGGCCTGCGGTAGGTGGCATGCCATATTCGAGTGCCCGAAGGAAGTCTTCATCCAGAACCATTGCCTCTTCATCGCCGCGTTTTCCAAGCTCGATCTGCTCTTCAAAGCGCATTCTTTGGTCAATAGGGTCGTTAAGCTCTGAAAACGCATTGCATATTTCTTTACCGTAACAGATTGCTTCAAAGCGTTCCACGAGCCCAGGCTTGCTGCGGTGTTTTTTTGCTAATGGAGACATTTCAACCGGGTAATCAGTAATAAATGTTGGCTGAATCAGCTGAGGCTCACAGGCAGCGCTGAAGATTTCATCAATAATTTTCCCTTTTCCCATAGTTGCATCCAGATGAAGGTGCAAATGCTTTCCTGCTTCGCGCAGCTGTTCTTCATTCATTTTACTTATATCCATTCCTGTGAAATGCGCAATGGCCTCATACATAGTAAATCGTTTCCATGGACGCTTAAAATCAATTTCGTATCCACCTGCAGTTACCTTAGTGGTGCCATGCAGATCCATTGCTATCTGCTCTACCATTTCCTCCACCAGGTTCATCATCCATTCATAATCTTTATACGCCACATACAACTCCATCATAGTAAATTCCGGATTGTGAAAACGGTCCATACCTTCATTTCGAAAATCTTTTGCAAATTCGAATACTCCATCAAATCCGCCTACGATCAATCTCTTCAGGTACAGCTCATCAGCAATTCTGAGATACAGTTTCATATCCAAAGTATTGTGATGGGTGGTGAAGGGACGCGCTGCTGCTCCACCATATAATGGTTGAAGGATTGGTGTTTCCACTTCCAGGTAATTGCTGCTGTTTAAAAAATTGCGCATAGACTGAATAATCTTTGACCGCTGGATAAAAACGGTTCTGGAGTGTGCATTAATATTCAGGTCAACATATCGCTGGCGGTAGCGCAATTCCGGATCGGTTACCTCATCAAACATATGCCCTTCCTTTTCTTTTACCACCGGAAGAGGCTTAAGTGATTTACTTAATAGCACTAACGTTTTTACATGGACAGAGGTTTCTCCTGTTTTAGTGGTGAAAACGTAACCGGTAACACCGAGAATGTCCCCCAAATCCAATAGTTTTTTAAAAATAATATTATAAAATGTTTTGTCTTCACCCGGGCAGATTTCGTCCCGGTTCACATATAATTGGATCTTGCCGGTTGCATCCTGAAGTACCGCAAATGATGCACTACCCATTATACGTTTACTCATGAGCCTGCCTGCAATGGAGATGTTTTTCAATAAATTATTTTCCGGGTCTTTTTTATATTCTTCGTGAATAAAGCCTGCAGAGGCTGATATCTTAAATTCTTCCGCTGGGTAAGGTTCAATACCCAAATTGATTAGTTCCTGCAAGGTTTGTCTTCGTAAAAGTTCCTGTTCACTGAATGCCATCGGAAAAAAAATTTTAACAAAAATACTTTTTGTATGGAGGAGTTTGGGAATGTTGATGAATAAA
This sequence comes from Chitinophagales bacterium, assembly GCA_013816805.1. Lineage (NCBI taxonomy): Bacteria > Pseudomonadati > Bacteroidota > Chitinophagia > Chitinophagales > Chitinophagales bacterium. The sequence continues at coordinate 57,092 of JACDDS010000014.1, forward strand.
AGTGTCATATCTTTTCACATTAAAGCCTTTGACGGAAAACACTTCTAATCTTAAGCTCCAGCGATGGATTTTTGTTTCAAGCATTATATTGCTTGCCGGTAAATTTTCCGCCTTCATTCTTACTTATTCTAATGCGGTGCTTACGGATGCAATGGAAAGCATTGTGAATGTGGTTGCCAGCGGAATCGGTTTGTACAGTTTATGGCTATCTGCGAAACCCCGGGATACTGATCATCCATATGGCCATGGCAAAATTGAATTTATATCTGCAAGCATTGAGGGTACTATGGTTTTAGTTGCCGGCCTGATCATTGTTGGAAAATCAGTTCATAATATTTTTTATCCGCAGGATCTTCATGACCTGGATATTGGTATCGCAATATTGTTTGGAACTGCTGTTGCGAATTACATGCTGGGTTTTATAAGTGAAAAGCAGGGAAACAAAACAGATTCTCCCGCCCTAATTGCCAGCGGAAAACACCTTAAAACAGATGCTTGGTCAACTGCGGGCATAGTCAGTGCGCTGTTGTTAATTTATTTAACAGGTTTAGCCTGGCTTGATATTGTGATTGCCATCGGTTTTGGTGGTTTTATTTCTATTACTGGTTATAAAGTATGGCGCAAAGCTGTGGGAGGTATTATGGATGAAGCTGATTATGACCTTTTAAGCACTATAATATCGAGGGTAAATGAACACCGACGGGAGCCCTGGATGGATTTGCACAATATGAGAGTGATCAAATATGGCAGTGTGCTGCACATTGATTGTCACTTAACAGTGCCGTGGTATTTCACTATAAGGGAAGGTCATAATGAAGTAGACCGTCTTGAAGCACTTATAAAAAATGAACTGAAGAATCCTGTAGAACTATTTATCCATACTGACTATTGCGTGCCTCCGTTTTCTTGTACCATTTGTATTATGAGTAACTGTAATGTTCGGGAGGCTGTTTTTCAAAAACGTATTGAATGGGATCTTAAAAATGTATTGCAGGATAAAAAGCACGGACTGTAAATTTGCTCTGTCTGAACATCCATTGCAAACCCTTGCTTAATTTATAATTCACGATCAGATCATCAGTTCAAATCAATTCTTTATATGGCATTTTACTCTCATCAATCCCTAATTTATTCCTTTGAAATAATATTAATCAACATGAATCCCTCAGAGTAAGTCATATTTTCTGAATACTGATTTCAGGAAAATATTGTCTCTTTGTTTCCAATTTAAAAAGTTATGCGCATATTTTTTTTACTTCTCTTCTCTATTATTTTTCCCCTGGTTTCATTGCATGCGAATGCTACTTGTAATCCCGAACCACCAAAGAATTTATATACTACCAATATCTCTTCCTCCAGCATAACCCTCCACTGGTCACCGGTTAAGCATGCTGATTATTATAAGGTGAAGTATAAAACTGAAAATGGGTCATGGATAAACATCAAGGATAAAATCTATGATACATTATATTCTTTTAAAGAATTAGGGGTTGATACCAAATATACATTAGGAGTTAACAGCTACTGTCCTGACGGTTCTAAAAGCAGTTATTCAACAATTAACGAGGTAACTTCCGGATGCGAGATCCCTTCACTGAATCCGGTAAAATCAGACCCTGATAATAACGTAACAGTTAGCTGGTTTACACGTTCGCCTGCTAATACCAATTTTATCCGGTACAGCTTTGGAAAAGGATCTCAGTGGATTACTATTGCCACAGGCAACAAACAGTATTATACTTTTATAAATGTGCCTGAAAAAATATCTTTTTATTACCAGGCATCTGCTTGCAGTGATACTCAAAGCTGGTCGAAGCTGGATTCATTTCGCCTAAGCCTCTTGCCTAATATATTGCTGATAATACTTGATGACTCCCGGAATGATTCATACAGCTGTAATGGTGGCCCTGATTTTTACAATTCGCCCAATATTGATTTTATTGCAAATGAAGGCGTGAATTTTAAAAATTCTTTTGCTACTTATTCTTTGTGTGCTCCGGGAAGGGCAGCAATTTTCACAGGATTGTATCCACATAACAACGGAGTTCTCAATAATAATATGAACCTGGATACTTCTTATGCAACCATTTCAAAAATCCTGCATGGTGTTGGTTACTATACTTCTCTAGTCGGGAAATACCTTCATCCAACCTTAATAAATACACCTCAGCCCGGCTGGGATTTCTGGATGGCCAAAGATGGAGGAGGTAAGGTAAATCCCTTCTATAATTACAATGGAGAAGAGATAGAGATTAACGGCCACGAGCTGGATATTGTTACCGATACAGCCATCCGTGTATTTTCATCGCATCTGAATAAGCAACCTGTGATGATGGTTGCGGCATTCAGCACCCCGCACAGCCCTTACGTGCCGGAAGACCGGGATAAAGGAACTTTTGCAGGTGATTCAATGCCATTCCCTCCAAATTTTTTTAAGCCCTTGAAACCGTATCCCAGCTATTTTCAAAATGGAATTAATTACTATGCTGATTCAATCAACTGCCGAAATGATATTCAAGCCTATTATGAATGTTTGGTAGGCTTAAACCGTGTAATGGGTCAGCTCCGTGATACCATTTCAAAGCTTGCATCGCTCGATAACTTTTTGATTTTATTCACCAGCGATAACGGCTTTATCCTCGGTGAGCACATGATAAGCGGAAAGCAGCTTGCCTACAATAACTCTGTTCGCATCCCTATGTTTCTGCGCTATCCTAAATGGTTTTCAGGGGCTGTAAATTATAAAGACATGGCGCTCAATATTGATTTTGCCCCCACCATTTTAGAAGCGGCAGGAATTAAAAGAGACTATCATATGGATGGTATTTCGCTTCATCAATTTTACACCGGCAAGGCACACCGTGATGTAATTTTTGTAGAAGATTTGCCATCCGGCGCAAATCCAGATATAAATTCAGTACGGACTAAAGACTATTTGTACAATTGGTATTCCTGCAACAGCCTCACGGAAGAATTCTATGATCTGACAGTAGATTCATTAGAGGATTTTAACCAGATAAATAATCCTGCATACGCTTCCCTGATCAATGAATACCGGAATAAAAAAGACAGTCTGAAGAATGTATTTAATTACACTCTAAAGCCTGACACTAAAACATGCAATCTTATAACCAATGAACCTATTGCCCGGAAATCGACAGTTGAAAAAAACCTCATTCATATTTTCCCAAACCCGGCAGATCAGGCATTTTATTTAACTATTTCACCTGTGAGTGATGCGGCAACTGTGCAAATTTTGAATAGTAGGGGAGCCGTATGTTTGTCAGAAACCATTCAGCCTTTGGATCTTTTACAAACCATTACATTTAATACTGCCTCCTTTTCAGATGGTGTTTATTTTATTTCATTGAAAAGCAAGGCTCAGAATAAATGGCAAAAAATGGTAATTGCGCATTGATATGATCCTAAAAAGCATTTTAACAGCGAATTAAAATTTAAAAAAGGCGATAAAATAAAGTCCTTTGAATATGTGTCAAGATTCCTTATTTTTGTTTTTTAAATGAATCGTCTTTTTATTTATGTATTAGGAAGCATAGTGATGGCAAGCTCGGTTTTTGCCACCTACGGTTTATTATTTAATATCAAGCAGCAAACTATAAATCACCGCTCCGTAATAAGTAACCAGGCAGATCAGCTAAAGCATACTGATTTAATTGTTATCACACTACAACAGTACAATTTACTACCTAAATCTATAAATGGAAAATTGAAGGAGGTTAATTGGAATGGGAATCGTTATGATATTCTTGATATTCATATAAAGAATGGAAATGTTTATCTGGCGTGCTTTAATGATATTACAGAAAAAAGATTACTTGATAGCGCATCTTCCATTGCCAATGACTTTGGCAATCCTGAATCTGCAAAAAATTTTCCCTGCAATTTAAAAATAAAGATTCCTGATTTTTTCTTTGAGAAAGGAACCTCTGCTTTATCCACCCCAATTAATGCTATTGCTATAAATGCTTTGCCATTACAGCAATTTACACAGGGTAATTTTAATTTTTACCACAGCCCTCCTCCTAAAGTTTAGCCCCCATTCTGAATAGCTTTCGGCTATTAAAAACTGATTCTGTCTTAAAAAGCAGTAGAGATGGTTTCCATTTCCTTAATTGCTAAAAAAAATGTACCCGGAAAAGTCTGGATTGTATTTGGTTACTCTAATAATGCTGCTGGCATTTGTAAGCCATTGCAGCATCCTGCAGGGACAGAACATCTTAAGCGGAACCATTACTGATTTGGATTCTCAAGAACCAGTACGGGACGTAAGCATTTTTATTCCTGAGCTTAACCTTACTACTTCTTCTGATTCTAATGGAAACTATAAATTATCATCAATTCCTTCTGGAGAAATTACTATAAGGTTTGCCAAAATCGATTATCACTCCGTTATTCTTACAGTAAACATTAAGCAAGATCAGTCCCTGAATGTTTCGATGAGTGTTTCGCCGGTAGAGGCACAGGAAATTGTAGTTACCGGTATACGTCAAAGCTCAGCAGAAGAAACATCATTGCAGGTAACCTCAGTGAGTCAGATTCAGATGCGGCAAACAGGATCTTTCAGCATTTCAGATGCACTTGCAAAAATGCCGGGTATAAGCCAGTTAACTACCGGAGCCGGAATTTCTAAACCAGTAGTCCGGGGTCTGTTTGGCAATAGAGTGCTTATTTTACTTTCAGGTCTTCGGTTTGATAATCAGCAATGGCAGGATGAACACGGATTAGGCCTTTCAGATGTGGGTGTGGACCGTGCAGAGGTAATTAAAGGCCCGGTATCATTGCTTTATGGTTCTGATGCTGTTGGAGGAGTAATTAACGTAATAGAAGAAAAAGCTGCGGAAGAGAATAGTAAAACAGGTGATGTAAGCGCCCGCCTGTTCAGTAATACACTTGGCGGGGAAACAGATTTTGGGTTTAAAGGTAACAATAGTAAAATGCACTGGCGGATTCGCGGCGGCGCAGAATCCCATGCTGATTATAAGGCTGGAAATGAAGTACGAATAGTTAATTCACGCTTTAATACATTTACAGGAAAAGCTTCGCTGGGATGGAATAACAGGTCCCAGGCCCATGAGTTCAATTATTTTTTCTCCCGGAATTACTACGGATTCATAGCTGGTAACCTTTTGGAATCTCTTGATACGGATGCGCGGTTTAGTCGCAGCATGGAGGGACCACATCATGTGGTAATGCTGAACACCTTATCTTCTCAAAATACCTGGTTTTATAGTGGCTCCAAATTAGTTTTTAATGCTGGTTTACAGTCTAATCTGCGGCAAGAGCAGGAAGGGGGAAATAAAATTTCTCTCAACATGCACCTGTTCACGGTGCCTTATAATATTCATTGGGAAAAACAGCTGACTGAAAAAACCGATTTAATACTCGCGAGTGACGGCATGGTTCAAACTAACCGTAACCTTGGATCACGTGTAATAATCCCCGATGCCAATACGGTAGAAGGTGGTATATCTGTTTTTTTAAAGAGAGAATCAGGCAGGTTTATTCTCGAAGGTGGTATTGGCGGGTTGGTCCGAAATGTTAAGACATTAACAACAAAGAATTTTAACGCTCCCGATGACGGCATCAGCCGTCCATCGGGAGATTCTTTATTTCCTTTTACTTCCACACTCCCGTCCGGCAATGCTTCAGTTGGAATGGTGGCATCACTGATTAAAGGTTTTCACCTTAAGATCAATGTCGGAACGGGTGTGCGGTCGCCTAATCTCGCCGAGCTGTCATCGAATGGCCTGCATGAAGCTACCATTCGCTGGGAAATAGGTGATCGTGATTTAAAAGATGAACAAAATATCAACCTTGAAACCTCTTTGCAATATGATCTTTCCTGGCTATCAATAACTGCCACGGCCTATTACGATCGCTTTTTTAATTACATCTATCTTCAAAAATCTGCCCAGCAATTTGTTGGATTCGATATCTACAATTATGTTCAAAAAGACGCTTATCTACGGGGAGGAGAGGCCACTCTTGACTTTCGCGTTCCAGGTTTGGAATGGTTGGACTGGAATGCAACGTATGCAACTTATTACGGTGTTTTAGTCAATGATAATGGCCACCTCCCTTTTATTCCTGCAGATAAATTTACTGCCAATTTAGCAATAGATTTCAAGGATGGAAAAAGAATTACCCAGTTGAATCTCAGCTTCGGCGGAGATTTTGTAATGGCTCAACGCAACCCTGGGCAATTTGAAACCGATACACCCAGTTATCAGCTTCTCAATATATCCTTGTCGGGAACGATTTACCTTGGAAACCAGGCATGCAATTTTAGCTTAACAGGCACTAATATTTTTAATGATGCATATGCCGATGCTCTTTCAAGATTAAAAGATTTTGGAATTAACAACATCGGCCGGGATGTCAATTTAAGTTTAAATTTTCCTTTTACATTTTAACCACAACTAATAAATCCATGAAAAATCAAATAAAGATTTTAACCTTAGTATTATCCATCTCATTGTTTTTTGTTTCAGTCGTATTTTTTTCCTGTAACAAAAATTCGGATCCGCGCCAGCCACCTGATATGAGCTTGCAAACAGGGGCTGGATATACTTTTACAGATGCTACCGTAGCATTGGGTGATACTTTGAAAGTTGGTGTTGTAGTTATAAAAACAGAGGATCCTTTAAATACGTTTAATGTATCTTATGTTTATGATGCCGGTTCTTCATCCACTACAGTTTTAAACCAAACCCTGACCGGAAGTGAACAGAATAATGGTTTCAGCCGCGACATTACCATTGCAACCCGCAACCAGGCAGGAGTTGAAAAATACACCTTTACTGTAGTAGACCGTGATGGTAATATTGCGTCAAAGTCACTCACGATTACAGTACAATAATTAACCGTAATAAGGGGGTACCTTAATTTTTATTGCATCATTAATCACTTCTTTCCAATCTTTAATCTCATAATCATTCATTGATTTTCCATACCCGATTCTTTCGAGTGCTTGTACGTTCCACTCCTGTTCAAAATGACTGGTCAGGCAAAGCATATATACTCCTTTTCCAAGGCCATGATAAATAGTTCCGTTACCTCCATGGCAAATCATAACATCAGCGATTGTCAATACCTCATCTATATTAATAAAATCATAAGAAATAATGTGAGTACCATTTAATATTCTATTCTTATCTCCGGCAGTTATGATTGTGTAACCTGCATAATCCCGGTGGTTCATGAAACTTAAAAAGTTCCAATTTCCTGTACTCCCCATAGTTATAAAAATCACTGGACGGAGAACAGAAAAATTACCAAAGCTTAGAAGCGAATGATCTGTATTGGAATAGATAAGCGGTGGGATATAGTTATAATCAGATGGCAGATTTTTTTGGGGGAACAAATTGGGAAGGTCGCAGATCAGGTTTTCATCTCATTCCATTTCTTCAAGGTAATCATGGGTTCTCTTTAAACCGTATTTTTTTCTAAGTGTCCGAAATGGACGATGGACTTTTCGGAAAGAAATTTTTTCAGCAAAATCAATTATTTTATTAAAAATGTTTTCAGGAACTAATTAGAATATTTATAAGCCCTATGTGTTCGTGAAAGCCTCCTTTAAGAAATAATTTCCTGTAATAATAATATGCAAGATAAACACCTCTTCTCGAGCTTACAGGCAGTTGTTTAAGTCCAGTAAGGGCCTCCTGGAAATCTGATTCAATTTCTGCTTGTATTTTTCCCTTTTCCAAAGCAGAAAAGCAACGAAAATTGATGTCAGGGAAATAAGTTCTTCCAAGAAGATAGTAATCTGAATTCAAATCTCTTAAAAAATTTACTTTCTGAAATGCAGCTCCCAGTTTCATCGCGGATGGCTTTAGCCTTTCATATAGTTCTATATTATTTTCTGTAAAGACACGCAGGCACATTAATCCTACCGATTCGGCAGATCCAAATATGTACTGATTGTACGTATCCATATTGTGTTCATTGCGATACAAATCCATTTCCATGCTTTTTAGGAAATCATCTATCAGCTCCCATTCAATATTAAACCGATGCACTGCTTCCTGAAAGCTGTTTAAAATAGGGTTCAGGCTGATTTTGAATTCCAAAGCTTCAATGGTATCTCTCCTGAACTTCTGAAGCAGGTAGTGTTTATTATAATTATGAAAGCTATCCACAATTTCATCTGCTAAACGCACAAAACCATAAATGCCATAGATCGACTTATGAAATTTTCTATGGAGAAAAGAAATGCCGAGCGAAAAACTGGTGCTGTAAGATCGTGTGGTTATTCTGCTGCAGGCTCCTGAAACGGTATCAAAGATTTCCTTCATGGTTACTGATTTAAATATTTTAATAATTGGTTTGCAGCAATCTCGCCTGAAATAATAGCTGGTGGAACACCGGGTCCGGGCACCGTGAGTTGTCCTGCAAAAAATAGGTTGTCCACTTTCTTGCTTTTCATTTTTGGTTTAAATATGGCAGTTTGGTAAAGCGTGTTGGCGAGACCATATGCATTGCCTTTATATGCATGGTAGTCAGCAGCAAAGTCTGAAATGCAATAGCTTCTTTTTTCTATAATATGGTTCCGGATCTCATTTCCAGTAAAGTTTTCTATTCTTTCTATCAATAGATTGAAGTAATATTCTCTTTTATCCGGTGAATCCTTTAACCCGCTTGCAATTGGCATAAGCACAAATAGATTTTCACATCCATCAGGGGCTACAGCCGGATCTGTTTTAGAAGGGGCGCATACATAGAACAGAGGTTTTTCAGGCCATTTTTTAGCTACATGGATATCATTAGCATGCTTATCAATATCCTCATCAAAAAATAAATTATGATGGTTTAAGTGATCAATTTTTTTATTGATACCCAGAAAAAATAGAAGCGCGGATGGTGCTAATTTTCTCTTTTCCCAATATCTATTTGAATACGACCTTTCAGACTCCGCAAGAAGATCATTTTCCACGTGATGGCAATCGGCAGCGCCTATTACACCATCTGTTTTCAATTTACCATGCCTGCTTTCAACCTCAACAATTTTACCTGAACTTATATTAAAGCATTCTACTTCATTATCTAAGAGCAAAGTCACACCTTGCTCTTCAGCAATTGTTTTAAAGGCTTTGACAACCTTACCAAAGCCCCCCATTGGATACAACGTTCCCTGCTTTAGTCCCGCATAATTCATTAGTGAATACAATGCAGGAGTACTTTCCGGCATGGCTCCTAAGAAAAGTATCGGAAATTCTATAAGTGCCAACAACCGCGGATTCTTAAAGAAGGCGCGGACATGTTTTTTGAAGGAAGAAAATAACTGTAGCCGAAATATTTCCTTTAAAACATCGAAGGTTATGTACTCCCTTATCGTTAAACCCGGATTAAATACAAGACTCCCCATACTTAGGCTGTATTTATGTTCGGCTTCCTTCATAAACGTTCTGAGCTTTTCTGCACTGCCCTCTTCAATCGATTCGAACAGGGAACACAGCTCCTGGAAGTTTGCCGGGATATCGATAGCATCATCTTTTCCAAAAATTATGGTAAATCCGGGGTCAAGCTTTATTAACTTATAGAAATCGGAAGCAGTATGGCCAAAGCAATTATAAAAACGTTCAAAAACATCAGGCATCCAGTACCAGCTTGGTCCCATATCGAATATAAACCCGTTGTTCTCATAAGTTCTGGCCCTGCCGCCGCATTGAATATTCTTTTCGTACAAGGTTACCTTATGACCGTGAGCTGCCAGGTAAGAAGAAGCACTAAGACCGGAAAATCCTGATCCTATAACAGCCAAATCTAAACTTTTGTTTAAAATTTTATTAGTTTTATTAAACATTCATCGGTCTTCTTTTATTTGTATTGAGATAGCGAATCTTCGTTTTACTATAAGTAATTAGTAAGCATAAATTCAGAGGTGCTGCTAATTCATTTTAATTATTGTTTAATAATATTCGAAAATACATAAACAAAACCTTAAAACAAAAGATATTGGATTTCATTATTGTGTTGATTAATTTCACAGATATTTTTATCCATTTTATCTGTTATTTAATTGATTTTTAAGGATCAAATATTAACGATTCAGATTAATGGTTAATTTGCTTATCTGCCTGCGGATTCGTTTCTTTGCACCCTATATATAGGAGTGATTTAATTTCTGATAATGATTTTTTTAGAGGCTAAAACGGCATCAGGTACTTCTGCAATCACTTATCTGCCTATACTACTTCAGTTTCTCTTTGCAAGCGGATTTGTCGCTACCACTATGGTGGTAACGCATCTTGTTGGGCCAAAGCTTAGCACGAAAAAGAAATTAAAATCCTTTGAAAGCGGCATTCAATCGGTTGGCAATGCACGTCAGCCATTTGCTATTAAATATTTCTTAACAGCCATACTATTTGTATTATTTGATGTGGAGGTAATTTTTCTTTATCCATGGGCAGTAAATTTTGATGTGCTTGGAATGCAGGGATTAATAACGATGGCACTCTTCATGGGTCTTTTATTGGCCGGATTTTTTTACATAATAAAGTCCGGTGCATTGGATTGGGAATAAAAGGTTCAGAATGAAACAAGTTGTATTCTGTAATTGTTACCCATTTACATAACAAAGAAATTGGAAACTATCACCATTTCGGACAAAAAAATTACCGTATCTGCATCGCCTGAAGGCCATGCAGGCTCCGGCTTTTTTGCTACCAAATTGGAGCAGGTAATTGGTTTGGCAAGGAAAAATTCTATTTGGCCATTGCCTTTTGCTACTTCTTGCTGCGGTATTGAATTTATGGCGACTATGGGATCTCATTATGATTTTGCGCGTTTCGGTGCCGAAAGGGTTAGCTTCTCTCCACGCCAGGCAGATTTGCTGATGGTGATTGGAACCATTGCAAAAAAAATGGGACCCATTCTCAAGCAGGTATATGAGCAAATGGCGGAACCTCGCTGGGTAATAGCCGTAGGCGCTTGCGCAACCAGTGGTGGTATTTTTGACACTTATTCCGTTCTTCAGGGAGTAGACAAAATAATTCCGGTAGATGTGTATGTCCCGGGATGTCCTCCACGGCCGGAACAGATCATTGATGGCTTGATGAAAATCCAGGAATTGATCCAGAATGAACCCCTAAGAAGAAGAAATTCTCCCGAATATAAAGCACTGCTGGAATCTTATGGAATTGAAGTAATTAAAGATTTAAATTAATACAATAGGCAATTAGCATAAAGTTATGGTTGATAATGAGCGGGTTCTGGAAAAACTAAAATCTGCATTTGGTGAATTGATACATTCTCCGGAAGAACCGTGGCAATTGCTTACTATCCGAACTGATCCACTGCACATTACTCCTATTATAGAATTTTTGAGCAAAGATGAAGAGCTTGCCTTTACATTTCTTACTGACTTATGCGGTATTCACTGGCCGTATCGCAACGAAAAATTTGAAGTAGTTTACCATCTTCATAGCTTCATCAATAACATTAGATTGAGAATAAAAGTGGCAATTCCAGGAGATCAACCAAGAATCCCTACAATGACTAACTTATTTCTAGCTGCTAACTGGATGGAACGGGAAACATTTGATTTCTATGGGATCATCTTCGTAGGACACCCTAACCTTGTGCGAATATTGAATGTGGATGAAATGACCATTTTTCCCCTTAGAAAGGAATATCCGTTAGAAGATAATACCCGGGAAGATAAAAATGATGAAATGTTTGGAAGAGATCCGAAATTAATACAAGCTGGTATATAATGAATTGAAGATAAATCAGATAGGAATTTAAAAGTGAACAGAGAGAAAGAGCACATACAATTACCAGATCAGGATCTTGAAAAAGAAACGGTCACCCTCAATTTGGGACCTACTCATCCTGCAACGCACGGGGTATTTCAAAACGTAATTGAAATGGATGGGGAACGGATTGTGAGTGGGTATTCCACCATCGGTTATATCCATCGGGCGTTTGAAAAAATTGCAGAGCACCGTCCCTATTACCAGATTACCCCGCTTACAGATCGACTCAATTATTGCTCTTCGCCAATTAACAACATAGGCTGGCATTTGACAGTAGAAAAACTGCTTGGCATTAAAACTCCGAAACGGGTAGATTACCTCCGTGTAATAATTATGGAATTAGCCCGCATAGGGGATCACCTGATCTGTAATTCTATACTGGGAGTCGACACAGGTGCTTATTCGGGATTTTTATACCTGATGCAGTTCAGGGAAAAAATTTATGAAATATGGGAAGAAGTTTGCGGGGCGCGATTAACTACTAACATTGGTAGAGTAGGTGGATTCGAACGCGATTTTAATGACATTGCTTTTCGCAAGCTGGAAATTTTTTTAAGGGAATATCCAAAAGCATTAAAGGAGTTTGAAAACCTTTTTACCAGGAACAGGATATTTATAGAGCGTACGGTTGATGCGGGACCGATCAGCGCCGAGCGTGCTCTCAATTACGGTTTTACCGGCCCGAATCTTCGTGCTGCGGGAATTGATTATGATGTTCGTGTAATGAATCCTTATTCCTCTTATGAAGATTTTGATTTCACAGTGCCTGTGGGGACGAAAGGGGATACTTACGACCGTTTCCTGGTTCGTAATGAGGAGATGTGGCAATCACTTAATATTATAAACCAGGCATTGCAAAAGCTGGATCAGCTTGAAGATAAGACCTCCTTTCATGCCGATGTACCTCAATATTATCTACCCGATAAAGAAGAGGTGTATCACAATATGGAAGCGCTGATATATCATTTTAAAATAGTAATGGGTGAAATAGATGCTCCCCGCGGTGAAATATACCATGCTGTAGAAGGAGGAAATGGAGAATTAGGATTTTACCTGATCAGTGAAGGCGGACGAACACCATACCGGCTGCATTTTCGCCGCCCTTGCTTTATTTTTTACCAGGCTTATACAGAAATGATTAAGGGCCAGCTGCTTTCTGATGCCATCGTTACTTTAAGCAGCCTGAACGTGATAGCCGGTGAACTCGACGCTTAATTAAAAACATTTGCAAGTCAACGCTTAGCATACAAACCTTTTTCCTTACAATGCTTTCAATAAAAACAGGACAAAAGCAGGAGTTTTCTTCTCAGGCACTGCAGCATGCTAATGAAATAATTGGCCGTTATCCTGAAGGAAAACAGAAATCTGCCATCCTTCCAATCCTTCATTTGGCGCAGGATGAGTTTGGGAATTGGTTAAGCGCTGAAGTAATGGATTACGTTGCCGGCTTATTAAAAATTCAACCGATAGAGGTATATGAAGTGGCAACCTTTTATTCTATGTATAACCTGAAGCCCGTTGGAAGATTTTTGCTTGAAATTTGTCATACCGGTCCTTGTGAAATTCGCGGAGCAGAAAAACTGATCGATACGCTGAAGAATAAATTAGGAATCGAGGTTGGCGAAACAACAGCGGATGGATTATTTACTTTAAAAAGAGTGGAATGCCTTGCTGCATGCGGATACGCGCCAATGCTGCAATGCGGTGAACATTTTCATGAGTTTTTAGATTCTGAAGAAAAGGTTGATCGGTTGCTCGAAGAGCTTAGAAATAGAGCAGCAGCAAACAATTAATTGCAATGGCAAAAAAATTTCTTCTCGATAAGATAGATGTACCTGGAATAAACACTTTTGAAGTATATAAAGCCAATGGCGGCTATGCTTCTGTTGAAAAAGCTTTGAAAGAAATGGCTCCGGCTGATGTTATAGAAGAAGTTAAAAAATCAGGGTTACGAGGAAGAGGAGGTGCAGGATTTCCTACAGGAATGAAGTGGAGCTTCCTCGATAAAAAATCAGGTCGGCCAAAATATCTGGTATGTAACGCCGATGAAAGCGAACCCGGCACTTTTAAAGACCGCTTCCTCATGGAGCGCATTCCTCATATGCTGATTGAAGGAATGATCATATCAAGTTTTGCCCTGGAAGCGAACCTCTCTTTTATTTATATCCGCGGGGAATTCCGGTGGATCATCAAAATATTGGAACAGGCAATTGCAGAAGCAAAACAGGCTGGTTTCCTAGGACAGAATATTTTGGGGAAAGGATACAACCTGGAGATTGTAGTCCATCCCGGTGCCGGCGCATACATTTGTGGTGAAGAAACAGCGCTGCTCGAGTCTCTCGAAGGCAAGCGCGGACTTCCCCGGATCAAGCCACCTTTTCCTGCAGTTTTTGGCTTGTATGGAATGCCAACTGTGGTGAATAATGTGGAAAGTATTGCAACGGTGCCTTGTATTATTCAAATGGGAGGCGAAGAATATGCTAAAACCGGCACTCCGAAAAGTACAGGAACCAAATTAATCTCTTCGTGCGGAAATATAAATAAGCCCGGTGTGTATGAGATCGAATTCGGTCTTACTGTTGAAGAATTTATTTTTTCAGATGAATACTGCGGCGGAATCGCAAATGGAAAAAAGATGAAAGCTGTAGTTGCCGGCGGTTCTTCAGTTCCAATTCTTCCCTCAGAATTAATTTTAAAAACTGCAGCAGGAGAAAAAAGATTGATGAGCTATGAATCGATGAGCGATGGAGGCTTCATTACCGGTACTATGCTGGGTTCGGGAGGATTTATAGTGTATGATGAAGACCAGTGTATAGTGCGCAACACCTGGAATTTCACAAGGTTTTATCACCATGAAAGCTGCGGTCAGTGTTCTCCGTGCCGTGAAGGAACAGGTTGGATGGAGCGTATTCTCCACAAATTAGAATTTGGTCATGGGCAATTGAGTGATATCGATTTGTTGTGGGATGTTCAGAGAAAAATAGAGGGTAATACTATTTGTCCGCTCGGTGATGCTGCAGCATGGCCTGTAGCTTCGGCTATCCGACATTTCAAAGACGAATTTGAATGGCATGTTTTAAATCCCGAAGAATGTCAGAAAAGGAATTATGGAATCAAAGAAGAAGTTTTAAGCCAAAAGCGTGGAAGATATTAAGTATCGTGCTTATAGATTCGCAGTAAGAGTAATTAAATATTTAAGGGAACAGGATTGGACAAAACGTATGAATGAGCCGCTTTTCCGGCAACTACTGCGATCTTCAACATCAATCCGAGCGAACAGAGCAGAAGGTAGATCATGGAAACCCGAATGGGAGATAATGAAATATTATCGAATTGCTTTAAGATCAGTTAAGGAAACTAAATATCTGGTTATGTCTATTACGTGATGTGCTGGCATGAAAAATGAAATAGTTGAAGTTCTCGTTAATGAAACCAATGAGCTTTCTAAAATTATTGCTGCCCGTGTTATTGCAATTACGAAAAACGAGGCAGCTTAACTTTTGGCTTTTAGCTTAGTGCTTAATTTTGTAAAAGATGATCAAAATCACTATAGACACCCGAACGGTTGAAGTAGAGGAAGGAACCACCATTTTAAACGCTGCCCGTAAGATCGGTGGTGAGATTGTTCCTCCTGCAATGTGCTACTACACTTCATTAAAGGGTAGTGGCGGAAAGTGCCGTGCATGCCTGGTGAAAGTTGCACAGGGATCATCCAAAGATCCCAGGCCAATGCCAAAATTAGTAGCCTCGTGTTGCACCCCAGCCCAGGATGGTATGGTAGTTCAAAACATTACTTCTCCGGAAGTGATTGAAGCGAGGCGTGGTATTGTTGAGATGCTTCTTATTAACCATCCCCTTGATTGCCCCATTTGTGACCAGGCTGGTGAATGCGATCTGCAGAACTTTGCCTTCGAGCATGGCTTACAGAAAACCAGAAGCGAATTTCACCGCAGGGAATTTGATCCCATTGATATCGGGCCGCACATTAAGCTGCACATGACCCGGTGCATCCTGTGTTACCGGTGTACTATGGTGGCCGATCAGCTTACAGATGAAAGAGTACACGGAATATTGTGGCGCGGAGAAGCTTCTGAAATTTCGACCTACATTCAAAAAGCGGTTGAAAATGATTTCTCTGGAAACGTGATTGATGTTTGTCCTGTCGGTGCACTTACTGACCGGCATTTCCGTTTCAGAAACCGGGTATGGTTTTTAAACCCGATGAGCGCCCATCGTAATTGTCCCAGGTGCACCGGAAAGGTGGTATTGTGGATGCGGGGTGATGAAATTTATCGGGTAACTGCCAGAAAGGATGAATATGGAGAAGTACGCGAATTTATTTGCAATGAATGCCGCTGGGATCATTACGATGTAAAAGACTGGACTGTGGAAGGCCCGCGGGAATTTGAAAAATGGTCGGTTATTACAGCTAATAAATATGCTAAAGAATCCGTTGAATTGCCGGATGAATTGTATTCTAAAAATGAAAATGCAAAATGGGATACCTTTGAAGGAGTGACATAAATGTTGAAATATCAAATTCACCAATTACCCCTTCGGCACACTCAGGGTGACAATCCAGTGTAAGGGGGAAGACACTTGCAAACATGAATTATAAGTATCTGTAATGGATTTTTTTAGTTTGATCCCTACTGTTGTTTTAATAGTCATTCTTTTTGGAGTAACAATGCTTATAGCATTGTATTCCACGTTCGCTGAAAGAAAAGTAGCGGCCTTCATGCAGGATCGCCTTGGTCCGAACCGTGCAGGTCCGGGAGGTATTTTTCAGCCTCTGGCAGACGGATTAAAAATGTTCACCAAGGAAGAATTTATCCCTATTGCTTCCAATAAGTTTCTATTTGTAATGGGCCCTTGCGTGGCCATGATCGCAGCCCTGATGACTGGTGTTGTAATTCCCTGGGGCGGTATGATTTCCTTTAATAACAAAAGCTATGCCCTGCAGATTGTCGATCTCGACATCGGCATCCTGTACATATTCGCAGTAGTTTCTATAGGAATTTATGGAATCATGATTGGCGGCTGGGCTTCGAATAATAAGTTTTCACTGATGGGTGCAATCAGGGCTTCCTCCCAAATTATCAGTTATGAGCTCAGTATGGGTCTTGCCATTATTGCGCTCATAATGACTACCGGCACACTTAGTCTTCATCAGATTGTTCAGCAGCAGCATGGCTTCCACTGGAATATCTTTTATCAGCCCGTTGGCTTCCTGATTTTTCTTATTTGCGCCTTCGCGGAAACAAATAGAACTCCCTTTGACCTTCCTGAATGTGAAACGGAGCTGGTTGGCGGTTTTCATACCGAATACAGTTCTATGAAACTTGGTTTCTATCTCTTTTCGGAATATATAAACATGTTTATCTCGGGAGCTGTAATGAGCACTTTATATTTTGGTGGCTATAATTTTCCTTTCATGGACAATCTGCTGCAAGCTACCGGATCACAAAACCTGGTAACGATTATTGGAACGGGTTTTCTTTTTATGAAGATTTTCTTTTTCATCTTTTTCTTTATGTGGGTGCGGTGGACCATACCCAGGTTTCGTTACGACCAGTTAATGAATCTGGGCTGGAAAGGTTTAATACCGCTTGGGATTTTCTGGATTGTTGCCACTGCAGCAGGGCTTTTATTTTTTAGGAATTAACAGCGCGCAGATTTTGTTTACGCAGAATAAATGAGAACAAAGTAACAATTGAATAATGCAACCATTAACCAGTAAACGTAAGGTGCTCGAGCAAAAGAAACTGACGCTGGCAGAGCGGCTGTACCTGCCTGCCATCACACAGGGGCTCGGAATTACACTGAAACATTTTTTTAAAAAAAAGGCCACCATTCAATACCCGGAAGAAATGCGGTCGGTGCCGCCGGTATACCGTGGCCTGCATGTACTGAAGCGTGATGAAAATGGTGCAGAGCGCTGCACCGCTTGCGGCTTGTGTGCGCTTGCTTGTCCTGCCGAAGCCATTACTATGGAGGCCGGAGAACGGAGACAGGGAGAAGAAAACCTTTATCGTGAAGAGAAGTTCGCAGTGAAGTATGAGATCAATATGCTTCGTTGCATCTTCTGTGGTTTTTGCGAAGATGCCTGTCCGAAAGAAGCAGTTTTTTTAGAAACAACCTTTGCACCTGCAAACTTCGATCGTAATGATTTTATTTATGGAAAAGATCGTTTGGTAGAAGGCTTTAAGCGGGAAGAAATTGTTCCTCCTGTTGTGAGGACGCTCGCAGAGGCGAATCTTTAAATATTTACCAGCTTATGCTCACCTCCTCCTTTTATTTTTTATCCTTTATTACCATATTTTTTGCCATCATGGTGGTAACAGCAAGAAACCCTATCCACAGTGTACTTTATCTCGTGCTTACCTTTTTCGGGATTTCTGCCAACTATATTCTTTTGCTGGATGCGCCTTTCATCGGCATCGTAAACCTGATAGTATATGCCGGTGCAATCATGGTATTGTTTTTATACGTGCTTATGATGATGAACCTGAATGCAGATGCAGAGCCGAAAAAGCCCAAGCCCTTTATTTTTGCTGGTATAATTACAGGAGCCATGCTCTTACTGATTCTTGGTGCGGCATTAAAGCAGGCGCATTTATCTGTGATGCATCAATCCGGCATTAGTCAGATAGGTACTATTCAAACACTGGGTAAGGTGCTGTATACCGATTACATTTTACCTTTTGAGGTAGCATCTGTTCTGTTCCTGGTTTCGATGGTTGGCGCCGTGTTGCTGGGAAAGCGGGACAGCTCTTCCCAAACTATAGGTCACGAAGAAATAAGTTATAAAAGAGATAATAGTAGTAATAGTAGTAATAGTCAAAAAACAAGAGAAGTTATACACCGGTAGGTTCAAATTAATTAAAAAAAAATATTTGCGCCTGGCATCCTGAGCTTGACGAAGGATGTAGGTCACGTCTAGAAATTTACTGATTTAAAAGATGCCTGAAATATTCAGAACGGTCCCAATAGAACACTTTGTCTGGCTGACAACGGTATTATTTGTAATAGGAGTAGTTGGAGTTATCACCCGCCGGAATACGATCATCATTTTTATGAGCATAGAGCTGATGCTGAATGCAGTGAACCTGCTGCTTGTTACTTTTTCAGCATACCATCACGACCCGGCAGGACAGATCTTTGTTTTTTTCATTATGGCAGTAGCAGCGGCCGAAGTAGCAGTAGGGCTTGCTATTATCACGATGATCTACAGGAATACGCATTCGGTAGATATTAATGAAATGAGCCGGATGAAGGGTTGAATGCTTTTTGATCTGAACTCTTATTTGTTATCAGCGAAAGCAAATTCTTTTATTTCATGCCAAACATATGAAATTTCAATGGGATGAAGGGAATATTGAGAAGAGTTGGAAAAAGCATGGTGTCCCTGTTGGTGAAACAGAAAGTATTTGGTTGGATAATGATCGAAAAATTTTCTTAAGTAGAATTAATACTGATAATGAACTTCGTTTTGCGTGTATAGGAATGAGCAATGAAAATCGTTTGCTTTCCGTAATTTTCACTTTCAGAAATGAAAATTTTATTAGACCGATAAGTGCAAGACCTTCGAATAAAAAAGAAAAAAAAGTTTACTATGGATTCTAAAAAAAGAAAAGTGATTTCACTTCCTGAATATAAAGGAGACTTGAATAAACTGTTTGATTTTGAACACCCGGTAACTGCAAAGGAGGCATTTGGACTTCAGAAAAAGCATGAACAGGTAATAAAAAAACTTAAGAGAGAGTTTCGGAAACGATACGTTGAAGAGATGACCAGGGTGAATTGAGTTACAGCCGGTCGGGATTTGCAATCCCGACCAAATAATGGTGGATTGTAATCCAATCTAAAAAACATCATCCAATTTGAATTATCTCAATTAATCTTTTTCACCTGCATAGTCAACTGCTGGTCGCAATTTGCAATCCCGGCCAGGTAATATTGGATTTGTAATCCAATAAAACTATCATTCAATCAGGATTACATCAATTAATCCTTTTTTAGTCCCAAGCCGTGTCTCCACCAGATTGCCTTTGCGGGTATGCGTGGGACACGGCGATGTTGCTTATCGTATCTTTCATTGATGTCTATAAAAACACCCCATAATTTTCCGGGTGAAATGTATTTCTGCACTTTCACCTGTTGCAATTGGATAAACCTCTTTGAGATAACCCGGTCGTACGACGAGGTGTATAAGTGGTTTTGCATTGCTCAGGGTAAGAGTTATAAGATTATCGCATATGTCATTATGTCTAATCATGTGCATTTTATAATAGCTGCTCCACGGGCTAATGCAAACCTAAATGTGCTGGTAAGCAATGGAAAGCGCTTTATCGCTTATGGAATAGTAGGCAGGTTGAAGAAAAGCCACCGCGATGGAATTATTGCTGAACTTTCTGGTACTGTGAAACCCGGTGATAAGAAAAGAGGAAAGCTGCACCAGGTATTTGAACCGTCATTCGATGCAAGATTAATTTATAACGAAAAGATGCTGATTCAAAAGATCGATTACATACATCACAATCCTGTAAGCGGCAGGTGGAGCTTAGTGAGGGATTTTGTGTTTTACCCTCATTCAAGTGCGGCATTTTACGAACTGAATAAGCCTTGCATGTTTCCAGTTGTTCATTATAGTGAGATTTTACATGGAGAACAGTGTTAAACAGGACGAATTAATGATCTTACAACCGCAGTGTCCCACGCTCACCCGCAAATCTTCGGGTGGAGACACGGCTTGAGGGTAAATTTATAGATGAAGACAACAATACTTTTCTTCCTGTTTCAATTTTTTGCTTTTCAAATGGTCTATGCTCAGGTTTGGTCACCGTTAGGAGCTGGCGTACGAGATGAAAAGGTTCCTACCGGAGGTATAGTCAATACTTTCTTACAACCGCCGTGTCCCACGCTCACCCGCAAATCTTCGGGTGGAGACACGGCTTGTGGGAAAAATTACGTAGCGCAATGGGACGGAGTAACATGGCATCCTATGGATGGATTATGTGACGAAGTGGTGGATTTGTTTGCAGATGGAAAGCATGGTGTGTATGCCTGCGGATGGTTTGGGATGAATAGAAGTGGTAAGTGTGCTGCCAATAGAGTTGCATACTGGAATGGTAGTGAGTGGTCAGATTTAGATTTTGGTGAAATCAATCCGGTACTTTGCATGAACTTCTTTGATAATGATTTATATGTTGGAGGAATTTTTACAAGCGCAGGCGATGTAGATGCCAACCATATTGCGCGGCTTGAAAATGCAATAGCTACTTCTTCACCATCGATCACGAATAACCGGACCATAAAATTCTATCCCAACCCCGCCATCGATCAACTACATATTGAAGCACCAAACATCCACAAAGCAACCATCACCATTTTAAACCTATTTGGCCAAGTTGTGTTGAGGCAGCGGCAGTTTTCTGATAACGCTTCCTTTGATATTTCAAGCCTTCCAAAAGGAATGTATCTTATAAACATTAAGGATGAAAGAGGAAATATTTTGAAGACGGGAAAAGTGGTAAAGGAATAGCTAATAGCTTTACTCCTATTTTCTTCCATTAAACTTCTGATCTATATTACGGTCTTAGGACTGATATTAAATTTCTGAATGAAAAGAACGCTGCTTTACTTTTTACTACAGTTTTTTACTTTTCAAACTTCCGCACAGGTGTGGCGGCCACTTGGTGAGGGGCTTAATGCAGCTGCACTTGCTTTAAGTGTTGATTCTCAATCAAACTTATTATATGTAGGAGGTGATTTTACGCGCGCCGGAGGACTTCTTGTTCATAATTTAGCAATTTGGGATGGCATAGAATGGCATGTTGCTCCTGAAATGCCGGATCAGGTAAATGATTTACTGTATTATAAAGGGCAAATTTATGCAGCCTTGGATAATGGGTGGGTAATCTTAGTTCAAGACAGCAACTTCGAGATTTTAGGAGCTTTTAATAATATTGTTAAATGTCTTAAAGTTTATAAAGACACGCTTTACGCCGGTGGTTATTTTACAACCTCTTATGGTCTTTCTGGAAATGATGATACCCAGGTAAACCATATTGCAAAATATGCTAATAATGAAAAATGGCTCCCTGTAGGAAAAGGAATTAGTGAAAGAGCAGATCCCAATGTTAAAGCACTTCACGATTATAATGGTGATTTGATTGCAGGTGGAAGATTTGAAAAAGCCGGAGATAGTACTGCAAAAAATATTGCACGGTGGAATGGATATGCATGGTATCCAATGGAAAAAGGTGTTGTTATTCCGGGAGATGAATTTGCAGCTTATGTTATTGCTTTAGACACTTTTGAAAATGAACTGATCGTTGGAGGTGAATTTAAAAAAGCTGGAAATTTAAAATGCCATAGTCTTGCTACCTGGTCTGATAATAGATGGGATACACTAACTATACACCAACAGAATCTGTCCGAACTCTTTTTAGTTCATTTGGTAAATTGTACGTCTCAGGTATTATGAATGATGGAGTTATGGTATGGGACGGCTCTGTTTGGAGTAATTTGAACTGGGGTCCAGCAGGATTAATAGTTTCCTATCAGAATTTTAATGGAAATTTATACCTCTGTGGAGATTTTTCTAATTTAAAAGATTCTCTAAATGATATTGCTTATTTAGATTATCCAACATTCTCTAATGACAAAATATTACCACTATCATTTACAATCTTTCCTAATCCGGCGAGTAATCTTGCTACCGTTAGTTTTAATATTAGTGAAGAAAGCCAACTATTAATTATTAACCAATACGGTAAAAGAATAAAGTCATATGCACTTCCCCCATCTTTAAAAATCAAAACAGTAGATGTCAGTGATCTTTCAAATGGGATGTATTTGATGACACTTCAGTCGGTGGCTCAGCAAATCAGTCAAAATGTAATGGTGCAGCGATAGTATATATCACAACTATTAAGTCAGTTACTAAACTATGCGTTTTGTCCGTGGCAAGGATGTTCCATCTTTCTGGATTTTTTCAACCGTTGTTGATTATAATTCTAACTCTGCCAGCAGTTGTACTATAATGCTATGTGGTTAAATCGGTGCGTCTTTATGGTATTACCTCACTACCGCCACCTTTCCCTCCGCCACCCGCTCATTTCTCTGCGTGACGCTCCATTCATACACTCCATCAGGTAGCGCACTTACATCGAGCATACGGCTTTTGAAATAGTGGTATAAGCTAACGGCAGCAGCACGTTTACCAAATGCATCATACAGCTCAAAAATGCCATCATCATTCGTTTGATAAATAATATTAAGCCAGGTTGAAACCGGATTTGGTGAAACTCTAAATGAACCCTGGTTTTGTGGTTTCGGCATATGCACTGCATCAGCAATATCCACAAACACGGTTACGGTATCTTCTCTCACATTACAACTGCTGTAAGTGGAAGTGTCTGTGACGGTAAGGTAATACGTGGTAGTGGTATCCGGTGATGCAATAGGCTGTGCAACGGCGGTATCGCTTAAAGTGGAATCTGAATGCCACAGATACATTACTCCTGTAACCGGTGGGATACCAAGCTGTATGCTTTGACCTTTGTTGATGGTATCATTTGCCCCTGCATCGGCTAAGTAATTGCCAAGAAGGCCGAGATCATAGTTGGGAAAATTAGGTATGGTAGCATTATCTACAGGAAGCTTAATATAGTTTTGTAGCACATTACATGCAATGTCTAATGAGTCTGGTTTATCAATAACGTGCAAGACACTATCTGCGCCCCAAGTGCACAAATAGATTTTGTTATCTAAGGCTTGCTGCATAATGTAAAACCAGGTCGAAAAAGGTGAATAAAATGTTTTCCATTCGGCAACCAAAACTTTGGAATTAATTACGTTAGATGCAATAAGATCAAATTGAAAAATTTGCAGTAATGACCCGACATATAAAAAACGACCATCGGGTGAAAAGGATAATTCCGCCCAAAAGTTACTTGGTGTGAGAGGCATGTGATAAGATATAGGACTACTGAATAAGCCAGTACAGCGGTCAAAATCAAAAATATCAAGCTTTCCGTCATAAGGACTAATAGTTGCATATTTACTGCCATTCGGCGAAAAAGCAGATTGACCATCGACATCATTTTTAATTGTTTGGCCAATCTTTTGACTATATGGCCCAATTATAGAATCGGAAGTGATTAGAAAAGTGTAATACCGGGCGGTAGAAAATTCATGAGTAATTATCCACCAATCTTTTCCATTTGAATTCTTACATGCGGTGAGTCGACCTGTAAGAATTGTGTCATCTACTAGATGGATATTTTTTACTCCAGGTAAAATTCCTCCTAATCCATTATCTAAATTCATATCTATTTTACTTAAACTCAAATGAGAAGGTTCGCCAGTTGCTGAGTCTGCAGTAAGATAAATAACATCATAAATATTACCATACGAAAGATCAGGCAGGACAATAGCTCCTTGCTCAAATCCAAGGCCAGATGAATAATAAACATCCGTATAATAACCAGGATTAAAATCTTTACTATTCAAAAGTGTATCATGATTCTATTAGCAATATACTGCCCGTTAGTATAAAAAAGAAGATTACCTGATGTGTCACATATTGAAGCATCTGTTATAAAAAATTCCATTTTTCTCTGTAAACTAAAGGTATCTGCCACCCCTCTACTAAAATCAATTCCACAATAATGTTCAGTTTGAAATGGATTTCCTGCTAATTCCCAAACATTTGTCCTATTTGAGCTAACCCAATTTCAGCAAAGAGTAACCAATATGAAAATAGAAAAAGCTTTCTTTTCATTATTTTTTCTCCTCCACTTTCGGCATTAATAGTTTTGCGATTAACCCTGTCCAGCCAGTCTGGTGTGAGGCGCCGCAGCCGCGCCCCGTATCTCCATGGAAATATTCATGAAATAAGATATAATTATTAAAGTGCGGATCGCGCTGCATCTTTTCACAATCGCCAAAAAACGGCCGGTTATTTTTTTCATCCCTTCGGAAAATTTTTAACAGCCGCTGGCTCAGCTCGTTGGCAATTTCCTGGAGTGATAAGTGGTTTCCGGAATTGGTCGGGTACTCTATTTTAAAGTCAGGGCCATAGTAATAATGAAACCGTTCCAGGGATTCGATGATGAGAAAATTTGCAGGCATCCATATCGGTCCTCGCCAGTTACTGTTACCGCCAAATAGCTGTGTATCGCCCTCGCCGGGAGTATATTTCACACTGAAATTAACGCCGTTGAAATGAATTTCATAGGGATGATCCTGGTGATATTTACTAAGCGCACGCACACCATAGTCCGATAGAAATTCGCTTTCGTCCAGCATGCGCTTAAGAATCTTCTTTAATCGGTGGCCCCGCAGCAGTGACAGCAGATGCTTTTCATCGATACCTTTTTCATTCCACCTTGAAACAAGCGAGGCGAGATCAGGCCTGTAGTTGAGGAACCAGTTCAGCCTTTTAGAAAATTCCTTCTGGTCGCGAAAGACCTCATGATCGAGCACCTCTATTGCAAACAAAGGAATCAATCCCACCATGGACCGGACCTTTAACTTCATTCCGGTGTGATCGGTCATCCTTAAGGCATCATAAAAGAACTGGTCTTCATCATCCCATAACCCGTTTTCACCCATGCTCTCCATAGCGCAGGCGATATAGAGAAAATGCTCAAAAAATTTCGAAGCCATATCCTCGTACACCGGGTTTGTTTTCGAAAGTTCCAGGGCAATACGCATCATGTTGAGTGAAAACATCGCCATCCAGCTGGTGCCATCTGATTGCTCAATAAAACTGCCGTTTGGCAGTTTTGCATCCCTGTCAAAAACCCCGATGTTATCCAGCCCCAGAAATCCGCCCTGGAAAATATTATTGTCATTATTATCCTTTCGGTTCACCCACCAGGTGAAATTTAAAAGCAGCTTGTGAAAAATGGATTCCAGGAATTCGATATCACCTTTCCCATCATTATTCTTCTGATCAATTTTATATACCCGCCAGCTGGCATAAGCATGCACCGGCGGGTTCACATCTCCAAGTGCCCACTCATAGGCGGGCAACTGTCCATTCGGATGCATGTACCATTCGCGGGTGAGCATGATGAGCTGATCTTTCGCAAAAGCTGCATCAATAAGTGACAAGGTGATGCAATGGAAGGCAAGGTCCCAGGCGGCATACCATGGAAATTCCCAGTTATCCGGCATGCTGATAACATCCGAATTGTTCAGGTGCATCCATTCATAATTGCGGCCCTGCTTTCTCTCAGCAGGCGGCGGTGGCTGAGCCGGATCGCCTTTAAGCCATAGGTTTACATCATAAAAATAGAATTGCTTGTTCCAGAGCATTCCTGCAAAGGCTTGCCGCTGAATCATTTTTTCGTCTTCGGAATGTATGCCTTTCTGCACTTCAGCATAAAATTCATCCGCCTCTTTCACCCTCATCAAAAGTATTTCATCAAAATCTCTGAATGGATTTTGCAGTTGTTCTGATGATAACCGTAACCGTATGGTCTTTGAGCTTTCTGCAGGTATTATAAAGTCGTAATTAGCGGCAGCCTTTGTGCCCTCCATTTTTGGATTTACCGCCACCGCATCATTATGGATCAGATAATTATTGATTCCGTCTTTAAAGAAGCCAGGATCGTTTTGTACACCGTATAACCGCTGCATGTTCGAATCATTATTACAAAAAAGAAGAGAAGGTTCATTGTCGAAATACAGAAAATAGTTTCCAAGCTTTTGATGCGCTATGTTAATAGAGCCTTTTTGTAAAGAGGATAAAAGAGGCTTGTTTTCATCATAACCCCATGACCATGTATTGCGAAACCATATAGTAGGCAATACATTCAAGGGCGCATCCTCTTTACCACGGTTAGTGACTTTTATGGTAATTAAAATGTCTTCGGCAGCTTGTTTTGCATATTCAATAAAGACATCGAAGTATTTATTTTCATTGAAGATTCCCGTATCTATCAATTCAAATTCGGGGTCAAGCTTAGTTAGCCTCTGGTTTTCCCGGATTAATAATTCATATGGATATGGATCCTGTGGATACTTGTAAAGCATCTTCATGTAAGAATGGGAAGGGGTATTATCCAGAAAATAATAATACTCCTTCACGTCTTCGCCATGGTTGCCTTCTTTAGCATTTAGTCCAAAGAACCGTTCTTTAATAATTGGGTCTTTTTTATTCCAAAGTGCAACGCCAAAACATAGAAACTGCTTGCGATCGCAAAACCCTGCAATACCTTCTTCTCCCCAGCGATAAGCTTTCGATCTTGCAATATCGTGGGTGGTATAATCCCAGGCGGTGCCATGGGGGCTATAGTCTTCTCTAACGGTTCCCCATTGACGGTTAGATAGATACGGTCCCCATTTCCTCCATTCCCGATGATCGATACGCAACTTTTCTGCAGCCATATTTCAATATAAAGTTTCTGATCCAGGCATAATTTTAATCATAAAATTGTCACAAATTGCCTCCGATGGTAAAGTAGCCTGTTCCTTAGTGACACTACAGCTATAATTTAAGAGCATATTTTTCACTTTCAGGAAAGAATATTATCTTTGCCGTTCGTTAAAACCCGAGGTATTTTCCAAAATTGGTTTTTATTCGTTTTTCCTTTTCCATTTTTTATACTGAATATAACTCTGATATCTGTAGTGCAGGTAGCAGGAATGTATTTTCCAATTATCCGATTCTTACCTCTTCTATTGACTGTTAATTATAACTGATAATTCAAATATATGCCTTTCAAAAAAGACCTTAAGATTAAACCCAACTTTACCAGGATTACTCTTGCATTGGCATCTCCGGATTCCATACTGGAGCGATCATATGGCGAAGTATTAAAGCCTGAAACTATAAATTACCGCACTTACAAGCCCGAGCGCGACGGATTGTTTTGTGAAAGGATCTTTGGGCCTGTAAAGGATTATGAATGTTACTGCGGAAAATATAAGCGCATAAGATATAAAGGAATTGTTTGTGACCGCTGCGGTGTAGAAGTTACAGAAAAGAAAGTGCGCCGCGAGCGCATGGGACATATTAAGCTGGTAGTGCCCGTTGTTCATATCTGGTATTTTAAATCCCTCCCAAATAAGATTGGTTATCTGCTCGGCTTGTCTTCAAAGAAGCTGGAGACCATTGTCTATTACGAAAGGTACGTGGTGATTCAACCCGGTGTGCGCGATGATAAACAGTATCTGGATCTTCTGACTGAAGAAGAATATTTGGAAGTGCTCGATCAACTACCTAAGGATAATCAGCACCTGGATGATATGGATCCGAATAAGTTTGTTGCGAAGATGGGTGCCGATGCAGTGCGCGATTTATTGGCACGTACTGATCTGAACAACCTTTCTTATCAGTTACGCCATCAGGCGGCTAATGAAACTTCACAGCAGCGTAAAGCAGAAGCCCTTAAACGGCTTGGCGTAGTGGAATCTTTTCGTGAAGCAAATGACAGAACTACCAATCGCCCTGAATGGATGGTAGTGCAGTATCTTCCTGTTGTTCCTCCCGAATTGCGTCCCCTTGTTCCTCTGGATGGTGGTCGTTTTGCCTCTTCTGATCTCAATGATCTTTACAGGCGGGTTATTATCCGTAATAACCGTTTAAAGCGATTAATTGAAATAAAAGCTCCCGATGTAATTCTCAGGAATGAAAAAAGAATGTTGCAGGAAGCGGTAGATTCTCTTTTCGATAATTCCCGCAAATCAAATGCTGTAAAGGCAGAGGGCGGACGCGCATTAAAATCTTTAAGTGATGTATTGAAAGGCAAACAAGGCCGGTTCCGTCAAAACCTGCTCGGTAAACGCGTGGATTATTCAGGGCGTTCTGTAATTGTAGTAGGGCCTGAATTGAAATTGCATGAATGTGGCTTACCGAAAGATATGGCTGCCGAATTATTCAAGCCTTTTATCATCCGCAAACTGATTGAGAGAGGTATTGTAAAAACCGTAAAAAGCGCCAAGAAGTTAGTTGACAGAAAAGAACCGGTAATATGGGACATCCTTGAAAACATCCTTAAAGGACATCCTGTAATGTTAAACAGGGCACCTACTTTGCACCGGCTTTCCATACAGGCATTCCAGCCTAAGCTCATTGAAGGTAAAGCCATCCATCTGCACCCGCTTGTGTGTGGTGCCTTTAATGCAGACTTTGACGGTGATCAGATGGCAGTTCATGTTCCTTTAAGTAATGCTGCGGTACTGGAAGCGCAGTTACTGATGCTTTCAGCACATAATATTTTGAATCCGCAGAATGGCTCGCCCATCACCCTTCCTTCACAGGACATGGTTTTGGGCTTGTATTATACTACGAAAGGTAGAAGAACCGATGCTGATAATAAGGTTAAGGGAGAAGGTAAGGTTTTTTATTCTTCCGAAGAAGTAATCATAGCCTATAATGAAGGCAAGATTGATCTGCATGCTTTCATTAAAGTGAGGACCGCAGTTCTGGAAAACGGGCAGTTGGTGGATAAGATTATTGAAACAACTGTAGGCCGGGTTTTATTTAATGAAATGGTTCCTGAAGAAGCGGGATTCATAAATCTGTTGCTAACCAAGAAAGCCTTGCGTGAAGTGATCGGTGATATTATAACATTAACGGATATTCCGCGAACTGCGAAGTTCCTTGATGATATAAAGCACCTTGGATTTACGATGGCATTCAAAGGCGGGCTTTCTTTCAATCTTTCTGATCTTATTATCCCGGATAATAAACAGGAATTGCTGGACTCAGCTCAAAGAGAGGTGGATGATGTTATTTCTAATTATAACATGGGGTTCATTACCAATAATGAGCGTTATAACCAGGTGATTGATATCTGGACCCGGGCAAATAACCGTATTTCAGAAACCTTGAATAAGATGCTCGAGCATGACAAGCAGGGCTTTAATTCAGTGTACATGATGCTGCATTCGGGCGCACGTGGCTCTAAAGAGCAGGTACGTCAGTTGGGAGGCATAAGGGGTCTTATGCAAAAGCCGCGTAAGTCAGGAAGCTCGGGTGGAGAATTGATTGAAAACCCCATACTTGCAAACCTTAAAGAAGGCTTGAGCGTATTGGAATACTTTATCTCTACTCACGGTGCCCGCAAAGGTTTGGCAGATACCGCATTAAAAACAGCGGATGCTGGTTATTTGACGCGTCGTTTGGTTGACGTAGCACAGGATGTTGTAATTACGGAAGATGATTGCGGCACATTGCGGGGTATCCCAATTTCGGCTTTGAAAGACAATGATGAAGTTGTGGAACCGCTTTATGATCGTATTATCGGCAGGGTCAGCTTATACGAAATTATAGATCCGCTTACAGATGAAATAATTGTAAAAGCCGGGGACGACATTAATGAGGAAATTGCTTCGAAAATTGAAAATACCGCGATAGAAACAGTGGAAATTCGCTCCGTGCTAACGTGCGAATCGAAGAAGGGAGTTTGCGTAAAATGTTACGGAAGAAACCTGGCAACCGGGCGTACCGCAGAGTTTGGGGATGCGGTAGGGATCATTGCTGCACAGTCTATCGGAGAACCTGGAACACAGTTAACCTTAAGAACTTTCCATACAGGAGGCGCTGCTTCAGGCATGGCTACTGAATCGGAGCTGCGATCTAAATTTGATGGAGTAGTAAAATTTGAAGATTTAAGAACAGCAACTTATACGAGTGCTTCGGCCGATACTAAGGTGACTGTAACCATTGGGCGGGCAGGTGAAGTTCGGATAGAAGACCCTAAAAGCGGAAGAACACTTATTACGAATCACGTTCCATACGGCGCGTATTTAAATGTTAAGGAAGGAGATAAGATTCAAAAAGGACAGGCCATTTGTACATGGGATCCATACAATGCCATCATCCTTTCAGAATATAGGGGGATTATAGAGTTTGAAAATATAATCGAGGGAATTACTTTCCGTGAAGAGATGGATGAGCAAACGGGCCATAAAGAAAAAGTAATTATCGAAACCCGGGATAAAACAAAAATTCCTACTATTAAAGTGGTTTCTAAAAACAAGGAAATAAAATCTTATAATATTCCGGTAGGTTCACATATCAATGTTGATGACGGGGAGGGTGTGGAAGGAGGAATGATTCTCGTTAAGATTCCAAGAACACTTGCAAAATTAAGAGGTGATATTACAGGAGGTTTACCGCGGGTAACAGAATTGTTCGAAGCACGTAATCCATCAAATCCTGCGGTAGTTTCTGAAATAGATGGCGTAGTGAGCTTTGGTGCCGTAAAGCGTGGAAATCGTGAAATAATTATTGAATCAAAAGATGGTGATCAACGGAAGTACCTGGTTCCTCTTTCAAAGCTGTTTTTAATTGCTGAAGGGGATTACGTAAGAGCAGGACAGCCACTATCAGAAGGCGCTATAACCCCTAACGATATTTTGGCTATTAAAGGCCCCAATGCAGTGCAGGAATATATGGTTAATGAGATCCAGGAGGTTTATCGCCTGCAGGGAGTGAAAATAAATGATAAGCATATTGAAACCATTGTGCGCCAGATGATGCGTAAGGTACATATTGAAGATCCGGGTGATACCATATTCCTGGAAGGTGAAGGCGCAGATAAGTTTGAGTTTTTAGTGGAGAATGAAAATATTTATGATAAGAAAGTGATTACTGAAGCGGGCGATTCAGCAACCCTCAAAGTAGGACAAATTGTTACCCTTCGTCAGATCAGAGAAGAAAATTCACAATTAAAGCGAAGCGATAGAAAGATCGTCCAATTCAGAGATGCCATGTCTGCCACATCAAGTCCCCTGCTTATGGGTATTACACGTGCTTCTCTTGGAACGGCGAGCTGGATTTCGGCAGCTTCCTTCCAGGAAACTACTAAGGTGTTGAGTTCTGCATCGATCAATGCTAAAATTGATCCGTTAGGAGGATTAAAGGAAAATGTAATTATTGGTCATCTTATTCCGGCTGGTACGGGAATGCGGGAGTACGAAAATATCGTGGTGGGTTCACAGGAAGAATATGAAAAACTCATTGCTTCCAAACGGGAGCTGATCGGTGAGGTTCCAAGCCTGGAAGAATAATAGCGGACATAATGTATTAAGTAAAAGCCGTCCCGGAAGCTGGGGCGGCTTTTTAGCTTTGTATATGGAAGTATTATTTATTTCTCTTTCTTATTACATCGCCGGAATTAAGGATATACACAAGGAGAAATGGTAAAAAGGTGAGAATAATGCCGTGAGAATAATTTTTAAATACATAAGAAAAGATTAACTTTATTTTCTAATCTATTTCACGGCTTCAACTTTTTTCGTGAAAAAAAAATTTGCTCCTGCTGTAATTTTTTTTGGTGTCTTCTTCAGCATTGCAACTGCTCAGGTACGGATTTTAAACCATGATACAAGACCACCCCGAAACTGCGTAAATGCCTCTAATAACTTTGGAGGCTACATAATAAGCAATTTGGTTTCATTTGATAATGATGGAGGCATAAATAATATTGATGCTATTCCATCTTATCAATGCATTGATGCAATAACGCCTGCAATTGTTTTGGAAAATTTTGGAGTTAATCCTCTGGAAACTGCAATTATTCAATATACGCTTGATAATGATATTCCACTGTTCTATCAGTGGAAGGGTTTACTGAATCCGGGTGAATCTGATACCATTATCTTACCTACGCTTCAGGCGAATGCAGGGTCTCATGAATTAAATGTTTTAATCACACAGGCAAACGGATCAACGGATGTAAATAATTCAAATGATAAAAGCATCTTTTTTACAATTATTGGAACGAGTGTACCATTGCCGTTTTCTGAAAAGTTTGAAAATGCAAATCTCCCATTAGGATTTTTTATTAATAATTCTGATAATGGACCTACCTGGAATATTACTGATTTATCCATTAAAGGCAGTGAGCATAATTTTGCTTTACAAATGGAATTCCACAATGGCCTGAGTTTAGAAGGGGAAGTAGATGATTTGTTTTTGCAGAACCTCGATTTAACCAATGAATCGCAGGTGGAGCTGGGTTTTGATCTGGCATATACATATTACAGCGATCACTATTTTGACGGGCTGAAAGTTCAGATTTCTGAGGATTGCGGGTCAAGCTGGTCCACTGTGTACGATAAGCAAAAAGAAGAATTACAGACCGCCCCGGTAAGTGACATCTATTTTATTCCTGCACCGGAACAGTGGCGGCATGAACAGGTAAACATTAGTAATTATGTCGGAAATTCAAATGTCCTTGTCCGATTAAGGGCTATAAGCGGTTTGGGAAATAATCTTTATATCGATAATATAACCTTAAATGAGACTACAGGAATAGAATCTTTACCCGCGGCTGGAACACTTAGATTAGCTCCGAATCCTGCTGATGACATGTTCTCCATTTTATTACCCGGTAAACCAAATATTATTGGACAGATACAGATTTTTAATCTTCTTGGTCAGCAAATTCTTGTAATAGATAGCAGTAAACCATTCCCTGCTTCCATAAAAACTTCCGATTGGCCGGAGGGCATTTATATGGTAAACATGATCCATAAGGGCTCAATTGTAAACCAGCAGATGCTGGACATAATACACTGAGATCATTACTTCAATAACTCCGGGAAAGCGGTAATCATAGCATGTTAAGAGTCCTGTTTCTTTTTTTGCTCACTTATCCATTTGTTCATTTTAGCTTCCAGAACTGCAATTGGCAGGCAGCCGTCCTGTAATATCTCATCATGAAATTTGCTAATGCTGAAATGTTCACCCAATGCATCCTGAGCATTTTTTCTAAGCTCTAAAATTTTTAACTGCCCGACTTTATAGCTCAGGGCCTGACCGGGAATAGCCATATATCTCTCTATTTCACTGGTTATATCAGCCTCACTTTCTGCCTCATTTTCTTTCGAAAATTCAATTGCCTGCTCACGCGCCCACCCCTTAGTATGGATACCTGCATCTACAACCAGCCGTATTGCCCTATGCATTTCTTCACTTAACATTCCAAAATACTGGTAGGGATCATTATAGAGTCCAAGATTTTTACCCAGCGATTCACAGTATAAGGCCCAGCCTTCACCGTACGCACCGTACCAGATAAAACGCCGGAAATTGGGTAATGCTGTATTTTCCTGCTGTAATGAAATTTGATAATGGTGGCCCGGTATTGCCTCATGGGAAAATAAATCTTCCATAGAAATATTATTAAATGTCTTTGGATCTGTTATCGGAACATAAAAAATTCCAGGCCGTGATCCATCCGGAGAGCCCTGGTTATATTCTGCGCTTGCACTCGCCTCGCGGAAAGCTTCCGTTTCGCGCACTTCAAATGGTGTCTTCGGAAAAACACTGAAAAGATTTTTGAGATATGGCTTTTCTTTATCCTGTATTGCGCGGTAACCATTGAGCACATCCTCTTTTGTCTGATATGGAAAGAACTTCGGATCGGAATGCAGGTAATTAAAGAAGTCTTTTAAAGATCCGTTAAAGTTCACCTGCTTCATAGTTTCCCCCATCTCGCCTCTTATTCTATTTACTTCACGCTGACCTAATTCGAAAATGGAATCAGCACTCATGGAAGTTGTAGTCCACTGTTTAATAAGAAAGTTATAGTATTCTTTTCCATCGGGTATATTTGAAATTCCTGCGGACGATCTGCAACCCGGAAGGTATTCAGTACTGATAAAAGTATAGAGCTTCTGGTAAGATGGATTAATTTGCCCGTCGATTGCCCTGACAAATAAATCAGTCAACCGCTTGTTATCATCCTCGGAAAACTTCATTGAATCAAGCTTACCTATGGGCTGATAGAAAACACTTTTTTTTACATCACCGGATATGATCCCCTTCAGCTCAGGTAACACACGCTCCATCAGCACTTTTGGGTATACGTATCCTTGTTTCATGCCCGTTCGCATATTTGATATTGCAGTATCGCACCAGGCGGAAAATGAATTTATCCTTTCTAAAAAATTTTGATAGTCCTGTACTGTTTTAAAAGGCTGATTTCCGCTTCCTGATCCGAGCTGTGCCATCGTCAGTGGCAGGCTCCAGAACTGGTTGATTGGCATCAGGTTTTCGTGAAAATGCAGCCTTTCAAGATTAATGCTTGTCTCCCAGCTAAGCACATCATAGCTCATTTGATCGGTCCCGGCCATCTGCGGCCTGTCAAATTTTTTTAGAGAATCCTGAAACAGCTGATAGAACGCTTTTTCTCTTTCACGGAATGAAACCGTTAAATCATTATTTAAAATATTATTGTAGCGGTTATCCCCGTTTTGTGTTGCTTCCAAAGGATATAATTGCATTCGCTGATCGTAATAATCCAGCAGCAACCGGTTAAATGAGTTTGAATTTGCAGACGATAATTTTTTTTCCTTTTGCATTGGTGAACATGCTGCAGTTAAAAGCAGTGCCGTAACTAATAAAATTTTATTCATGGAAGAACCGACCGTATTAATGATTAAAATGAAAACCGAAGTTGAAGCTTCTTTTCAAGAAAAGGTGAATAATATCAATAATTCTTCACCAATTAAACTAAACGGCAGACGCTGTCACTACCATCAACAATCTGCCGCTTAGCACTTTCAAACCAACCATGACTATTATTCATGATAATGCAAATGAAAATTATAGGACTATCAGCAGAAAAAAATTTAGACAAAAGAAATGATTGACTAGACTAATGAATAAGAAGTCGCACCTATTAACCCCTTTATTGTACCTGCTGATTTGTATGATTATGGCAGGCTTTAGAATTGGTCGACCTTTCACATAAGTTGATCTATTAACTTATTTTCGTTTAACGATCTTAAGTTATTTTAACAGGTGCTCCTGACCAGACAATTTAGATTTTTACCTGACCCTGAAAAATGGTTTGAAGCGCGCGGTGTTAACCGATTTTTTCTCCACCTGCTTTTTTGGGTCGTTTGGCTTTCCCGCACCTATTATGATTTAGTATCCCTGTATGGATGGGATGGATCTCTTCTTTTTCTTGGAGTATACGCGTGCTCACAGGTTCCTATGGTCTATTTTCATTTGTATGTATTGGCTCCCAGGCTGCTTCACAGAAGGAAATACTTCATTTATATCCTGGCCACTATTTCACTTCTCTTTGTTTATTCCTATGTAAATTTCTCCATGTTAAAGCTGATTCCACATAGCTTACTGCCCGTTTCATTAGAAGGTTATATTAAGCTTTTAAACCCGCGATACGATGTCTTTGAAGGTTTCTTCACTCTTATAATCACCTATTCTCTTAAATATGCATGGCAGGCTGTTGCTACAAAAAACAAATTATTAGAGCTTCAGAAAAATAACCTGATGCTGGAATTAAATGCTTTGAAAGCCCAGATCAATCCTCATTTTTTATTTAATACACTCAATAATATTTATTCATTATCAATTAAAAAATCAGATCAGGCCCCTGAGATGATTTTAAAGCTAAGTGATATGATGCGCTATGTTTTATATGATTGCAACAGCGGGCCGGTGCCGGTAGAAAAGGAAATACAGTTTATAAATAATTATATAGAGCTTGAAAAAATCCGGCATGGAGAGCATATAGATATCCGTTTTTCGTTGTCGGGGAAATTAGATAATAGCAAAATTGAACCGTTGCTGCTTATTCCTTTTATTGAAAATAGCTTTAAGCATGGCGTAAATGCAAAGATGGAAAACGGATGGGTAGATGTAAACCTGAATATTTTCAGAAAAAAAATTACAATGAATGTGATCAATTCACTGCCGGACGCTTCCTTCAATAATAATGGGAAAAGCGGAATAGGTTTAATAAATGTAAAGAAGCGGCTCGACCTTATTTATCCTCATCAGTATCAGTTGCAGATACAGCCAATGAACGATCATTTTGAGGTTAACCTCGAAATCAATTTAAATTGAAACCATGCTAAAAAGCCTGATAGTAGATGACGAGCCTCTGGCTCAGGAAGTGCTGGAAAATTATATGCAAAGAGTAAACGAGCTGCAGCTTGTTAGAAAATGCAGTAATGCGATGGAGGCATTTCAGATACTGCATAAAGAAAGAGTAGATCTTCTGTTTCTTGATATTCAAATGCCGGTAATAGATGGTCTGTCTTTTTTGAAGTCATTAAAAAATGCTCCTTCGGTAATTTTAACCACCGCTTATCCAAACCATGCCCTTGAAGGCTATGACCTGGATGTAGTAGATTATTTATTAAAGCCAATTTCGTTTGAACGGTTTTTAAAGGCAGTTAATAAAGCAATTGATCACCGGAAACCTCCGGTTAATAATGACAATACTCCTTCTGCCGAGTATATATTTTTGAAGGTAGATAATAAGCTTGTCAAGGCGAACTTTTCAGACATAGTGTACATAGAAGGAATGAAGGATTACCTGAAAATTTTTGTAAAAGATAAACTACTGGTGATCCACCAGACCATGAAAAAAATAGAAGACCTTTTACCCAAAAATAAATTCATCCGGGTCCATAAATCTTATATTATTTCTTTAGATGCTGTTACTTCCATCACTGGAAACTTTGTAGAAATAAACGGCAAAGAAATTCCTATTGGTGCCAACTATAAAGATCAGTTGATAAATATGGTGTTTAGGCTAAACTCCTGATTTAATATTGTTTAATTTTTCAGAAATTTCTGAATGGTTGTATTGTACCCATCGGTAATCTTCAGTAAATAAGACCCTGCAGGAAGACTTTGAATATTAATTGTCCACGCTGATCCGTTGTTCAAATCAGGATACTTGTTTGTATACATTATAGTTCCCATCATGTTAACAACAGATACATGGGCTGCCATTTTCGTTGTGTTCCTGATTTCAACATTGATCTGATCCGTGGCAGGATCGGGGAAAATCAAAACAGAAGTTCTATTGAAAAAACTGATCTGCGTGGCCACAGGCGTTGTGAATGTATCTGACTGAGAAGCGGCGGAAGAGACATAAGGAGAGTCCGAACAAACGGTGGTAACTCTCCATTCATAATCTGTAACAGGCATTAAACCTGTAAGAATTACGGAATTAGAATCCGTGGTAGTGGCCGTCCAGGTTTGTGCACCCACAGGGCGGTATTCCACGATATAAGACTCACCTCCTGTACCTGCACCCCAGCTCAGCGTGGTTTGTAAAGTATCCGGAAAAGAATGCATGGTATAACCGGTAATTCTGCTGCATGGATCCCAAACATATTTGTGGACGCGGTAACTTTTTTCACCTGAGGAATCAAAGGTCATTTCCCAAACTATATTATTATTGGAATCAATTTCTGTTTGATTTGGTAATCCCACGTTGTTGTAAATAAGTCCCCAGTCAATCATCGTATTACCATCGGGCAAGCGCTGTGTACTGCCTGTTGCACTTCCGTAAACGTGGTAACCATTAACGTCAGGGTGTTCATAATGCCATATCAGCGAAGCCACCTTATTAACCTGATCGAGCGCATATTCTTTAGCACTGGAAATAAGAGGGACCAAATGGTTGCCATTGTTAAAAAGAGTTATATTTCCATTGGCAAGCCGGCGTAAATCATGTTGATTGGAAAAATGCTCCGGGATGTTGTCGTTAACGAATGTAAACTGATTATTTTCTCCATTCATTCGCCAGATGATATCTCCTGTTTCATGATCTATCTTGGTTAGCTCATCCATATTTCTATTCGAGATCAAAAGATTATTGTCTGAATCTTTTTCAATGGAATTCGTGTGCGCAAAATCTATAAGTGCATTGGCTAAAGACACATATTTGTCTGCATCCGTAATTTGAAAATGATCCATTGTTCTCCATTCAAAAACCACTTCATGATTTTGATCAATTTCCTGAATAACGGGAAATTGAACTACGGCATCCGGTAATCCGCCATATGCAGTCATATCCGTAGTAACATTATC
Source organism: Chitinophagales bacterium (assembly GCA_013816805.1). Lineage (NCBI taxonomy): Bacteria > Pseudomonadati > Bacteroidota > Chitinophagia > Chitinophagales > Chitinophagales bacterium. The sequence continues at coordinate 95,705 of JACDDS010000014.1, forward strand.
ATATGCAAGAAGGAAAGAATGTCCGTCAGGATACATCATAAATTCATGGTTATTAGTTGCCATTTCAAGACCGTTCCCGCATTGCACAGAATCGATAACATTATAGTTTGAATCCAACACTAAATAAATTGCGCGATCATTCACGAAGTAGGTAAGATATCCATTCACGTTAAGTTTAAAATCCCGCCCCCCACTTCCTACATCTCTTGCCCAAACAATAGAACCGTCATTATTAATAATTGTATTAAATGAGTTTGTTCCTAAATGACCTAAAATATCCTGATCCTGGTGGTTGGCATAAAAAATCTGGCCTGGTGCAGGGTTATTATTCACATTAATCCTGAAGGTAGGCATGGAATCTAAAGGATAGATAGAAGAATCACGTACCTGAAAGTTTTTTTTAAAATTTTTAAAGGCCTGATTGTTTTCAGGATCATCAGTTAGGCTTTGAAGATTTGCAATAAAAAATCGTTTTCGTTCCTCTCCAGTTAGTTGGTTCCTTATTTGAAAGCTGAAAGAAACTCCTTCTATGCTCTCTCCACTGAGTTTTTTTAATCCAGGATAAACCGTTACATACACCGTTTCACCATATGCAAAATCAGGATGAGGCTGGATGGTAACTGTTTTATTATCAACGGATAGCCGCGCTGTCCAGGAATGGTTTCCACTTATCGATCCTGAAACAGTAAATAAATTCTTATTGCTGATGGAACTCTTGTCTATCATATTTCCATTTTTCAGAATAATGTTTGTTTCAGGATAATGAAGTGCAGATCCGGGAAGCGGACTAATGTATTTAAACTGTGCAACTATTGATTGTGCCGCTAAACAAAAGAACAATAAGGCTGTGCTGAATTTCATGGAATTTGTTATCTGTCAGTAAGGTGAATTTCTTCGTGCGAAAGTAATTATTACTATAATCGTTTACAAAACTACTGTGTGTGGGTTACATGTTCCGTTGTATAAAATTTTTTACAAGCTCTTTAGAAAAATAATAATTGCGTTTTGTTTTCAATCCCTGAATAGCATATTGAAATGCTGCCTATTTTTGCGACCTTAATAGTTATTGAGTTTCTCAGTTATTATACGGTTAAGAAATTATATGGAATTTTTATCTGAAAAAGGGAGCGGGGGCCGATGACCGATCTATATCAATCGAGACGTTACACCATTCAGTTAATAATTATTGTAATAACGCTGATTTTTATTGCCCGGCTCTTTTACCTGCAGGTAATTGATAAAGATTACAAGCAGCTGGCTAAAGCCACTGTATTAAGGCAAACCACCGTTTTCCCGGCAAGAGGTCTCGTTTACGACCGCAATGCGAAACTTATAATAGATAATCAGAAGGAATATGATTTATGGGTAACACCCGGACAGGTTAAAGAAATTGATACGGTTGGCTTTTGTGACCTGGTAGGAATCTCCGACACCTTTTTCCGTGAAACCTTAAAAAAAGCCCGCGAATATTCCCGCTTTAAATCATCCCTTTTTGTGAAGGGAATTTCGGTTGATAAATATGCGGCCATCCAGGAGGAATTGTATTTGTTCCAAGGTTTTTTTGGCCAGGTCCGTACGGTTCGGGCCTATCCTTATCATTCAGCAGCACATGTACTCGGTTATATCAGTGAGGTTACCCCAAAGCAAATAGACCAAAGTGATGGATATTACAAGCGTGGTGATTACATAGGTACTGGTGGCATAGAACAGTCATATGAAAAAGCATTGCGTGGTGTAAAAGGAACCCGTTACGTGCTGGTGGATGTGCACAATAAAGAAATGGGTCCTTTCAATGAGGGGAAGTTTGATACAGCGGCCGTACCCGGAAAAAATATTAACAGCACCATCAGCATCGACCTGCAGCAATACGGGGAAAAGCTGATGAAGGGAAAGATTGGAAGCATCGTGGCCCTGGAGCCAAGAACCGGTGAAATATTATGTATGATCAGCAGCCCGGAGTATGATCCTTCATTATTAACAGGCCAGGACCGTGGTAAAAATTTCAGGCTACTATTAACCGATAGCTTAAACCCCTTATTTGTAAGGCCCTTAAAGGCGGCTTATCCGCCGGGCTCCACCTATAAGGCCACATTATCGCTGGTTGGCCTGCAGGAAGGGGCTATTACACCTTCCAGCTCTTACAATTGCCCCGGGGCCTATTATGTGGGATCGCTTCGTGTGAAATGCGATCACAGCGGATTTGTTCCCGACCTGGTTGCTGCTATCCAGCATTCCTGCAATAGCTATTTCTGTAACTATTTCAGACGGACTATCGATTATGATGAAGATCATTCCGTGGCCCAGGGATTAGATGACTGGAAGAAAGGGCTGGGATATTTTTCACTCGGGCAGAAAACAGGCATTGATTTACCTAATGAAGGCTATGGCTTTGTTCCGGGTTCGAAATATTACGATAAAATTTATGGCGAAAAAAGATGGAATTCTGTAACCGTAGTTTCACTGGGCATCGGTCAGGGGGAATTGGGTGAAACGCCCTTACAAATGGTAAACGTAATTTCTGCTATAGCGAACAGGGGATATTTCTATCCGCCTCATATTTCCCGTGAGATTATTGGCGATGATTCCATGTTAATAAAATACAAAACAAAGCATGTAATCCCTATTGATTCCTCAAATTTTAATGTAGTGGTTGAGGGACTCAGGCAGGTAGTGCTTGCCGGCACGGCTGCTGCATCCCAGATTCCGGGAGTTACCATGGCAGGTAAAACCGGAACGGCGCAGAATCCGCATGGCAACGACCATTCCTTATTTGTAGCATTTGCCCCGGTAGAAGATCCGAAAATTGCCATTTCCGTAGTAGTGGAAAATGCCGGCTTTGGTGCTCAATATGCGGCGCCTATTGCAAGCTTAATGATAGAGAAATATCTGAATGATACTATTTCTGCTTCGCGCAAACCTGTGGAACAAAGGATGATTGAAGCCAACCTTATTAAACATGCTGCAGCAGGAAAGAGCCATAAATAAGGGGACTGACTGGCTCTTGATCGGCATGTGGCTCACGCTGATGCTCATTGGCTGGATGGCCATTTTCTCAGCTACCTATGATGAAAGTCAGCCGGGCATCTTTAACCTGAACCACTCTTATGGCCGGCAATTACTATGGATGGTGGGCTCATTCATTCTTGCAGGGGCCATGATCATCACTGATAGCAAATTCTATGTTGCGTTTGCCTATTTGATTTACGGTATCATACTGTTGCTGCTTGCCTCGGTGTTTATAATCGGAACCTCTGTAAATGGTAATAAAAACTGGATTGACATTGGAACATTTCAATTACAGCCATCAGAGTTCACCAAGTTTGCTACCAACCTGGCATTGGCAAAGTATCTCAGCGGGCTGAATATAAATATGAAGATTTTGCGGACGCGGCTCATAGCTCTTGCATTAATTGCTATTCCGGCAGTTCTGATTCTGATGCAGGGTGATACCGGCTCAACGCTCGTTTTCGGGTCTTTCATGCTGGTGCTCTTTCGCTTTGGCCTGCCCGGCTCTTACCTGGTAGTGGGATTATATGCAATCTTATTATTCATTTTATCTATGGTAATACAAAAATATCTGCTGATCGGTATTCTTTTTTTAATTGGCGGAGTATTTTTATTTCTTTCGAAAAGAAACCGCTCCATCACATTCATTCTGGTCGCGATGTTTGTGTTATCATCGGGATATGTGATGACCACCGATTATGTTTTCAATCACCTGCTGGAGCCCCACCAGCAGGAGCGTGTGAACGTGCTTCTCGGAAAAAAAGTGGAACAAAAAGATGCAGACTACAATGTACGTCAGAGCAAGATTGCAATAGGCTCCGGTGGGTTTTTAGGAAAAGGTTTTATGCAGGGAACGCTTACCAAATATAATTTTGTTCCCGAGCAGAGCACTGATTTTATTTTCTGCACCATAGGAGAGGAGTTTGGGTTTTGGGGAGCAGGGTTGCTGCTGCTTTTTTATTCTGCCTTTCTTTTCAGGATTATCTATGTGGCGCAGCGGCAGCGCTCCCGCTTCTCCATGATTTATGCCTACGGCGTGGTGGCTGTTATTTTTTTTCACATCCTCATTAATGTCGGGATGACGATGGGCCTTATGCCTGTGATCGGCATACCGTTACCTTTTATAAGCTATGGAGGCTCTTCTTTATGGTCTTTTACCATTTTGCTTTTTATCCTTATCAAGCTGGATGGCGACAGGCTGGCGATATTGAGGTGATCTCTGGTTGAATAATGTTTATTGCTTCAGAAGCTTTTCAGTTTGCAGGAGTTTTTCCTTTCCATCTGTAATGTTTATCAGTGAGATTCCTCAATTCTCTCCGCAGCTTCACTCCGTTGATATTACTTTTTATATATCACTTTCTTTAGAAGAAAGTAATCAAAGAAGCGCGATTGCTGAATGGCTCCGCCCAGCAATCGCAGGCCAGCGCCGGCATTGGTTAAGTATATCTTAGAGCAGGTTTTATACTTTAATTAAGGTCTTGCACGAAGAGGAAGTGTAGTCCGTCACATCCTTCTCCCAGTAGCTTCACTCTGTTAAACTTATAACGTTGGCGGGGAAGCTGCGGTATCAGAAGTTCACGTTTAACGTGTTTCTGCAGCTTCCTCTGCTTGTGCACATACACTCTATTGGAGTGAAGCTGCAGGGAGGGTTGTTTCTGCAACTTCCTCTACTTGCGCAAATACACTCTTTTGGAGTGAAGTTCTAGGGAGACATGTTTGGTGCTTCAATATGCGGTTAATCGGTGACAGGGTTGAATAAAAGCTTGATAAAGGATTGTCTTCTATTCTTGCACTTTTTATTGAACAAAGAGGACTATACGTATCTTTTATTAAAGTAGGTATTTTTGTTTCATTGAATCAAAGCTTACTCTGAGCATCGTATCCGGTTTGTTTGAGGAATTTGTTCAGCGGGAAGATAAAATTGATTCCTATCATGAAGCGGAATCTTTAGTTGATAAACTGACCGGCATTTTGCATGATAGTAAAATGCCCTATAGTAAAATGAAAGAGCAATACCGGAAACACCGTTCAAAATAATGATACGTGCCTTTCTAGACGCCAATGTAATCCTTGAAGTACTGTTAAAGCGCAGGGAATATGAGGCGGCAGCAAATATTCTTAAAAGTGGTGAGCGTCACCATATAAATATTTATACATCTTCATCTGTAATCGGGTTTATTGCCTATTGGCTGATTAAAGAGGCAGGTACTAAGAAAACCAAAGATATCTTAACCGGGTTGTTGGGACTTATCCGAATTGCTGACATTTCACATGAACAGCTTTTGCTTTCGTTAGCTGCTGATTTTAAAGATATAGAAGATGGCATTCAATATTATACAGCACTGCAGCACAAGCTTGATTATTTTATCACCCTAAACAAGGGGGACTTTCGCAAAGCCAAAGGAGAAGTTCAGATTGCTGCTCCGGCTGAGGTACTTAAGATACTTACAGGTTGAGTGTTTATCCGTACTGGTAGCGTTACAAACAGGAAGTTTGGCGTTGTTGGTCCTGGCAAAGGTTTAAGTAAAGGGTGAGCAACAACGGTGCTAAAAAATTTTATTCTTAACCATCCATTCTTCTCTTGTAAATCATCACTCTTTTGCCTATCTATTTACCATGACCAGTTTCCTTATTGCTTCATGATTATTGCAGAGCAGTTGCATAGAATAAACTCCGGGCTGAAGTGTTGAAAGATTAAGGAATTTATCATCTGAGCCTCCATTTACCCAACCATCAGAGTAAACAACTCTTCCTGTCATATCATATATCTTCAGTATAATGGGAATACTGTTATTTGAAGTAACGGTGATATTAACTTGTCCATCACCCGGATTAGGACGTATGGAGAAATTAAATGGAGAATCATCTTCTGATAATGATTTCTTTTCCGCGAGGGTTGTAAATTCATACCGCTCCGAAAAGTCGGAATGTGCCGTATCGCATTTTGAACCCACCATCCAGGAATATGTGGTGCCAGCAGATAGTCCTTTTAATGTTTTGCTCTTAGTCGGGGAATGCGCCTTTTGCCACCCGGTAGTGTTTTTTACTTTGTAGTAAACACGGTATCCCGTGGGCGTGGTGGAAGAATCTTTCCAGGAAAGGCTTGCGGAGGTGGCAGTGATGTCATTTGACTTCCCTGCGTACGGAGAGAAGCATTCAGTTACGCTATTACCATAGTCTAAATAGGCAATTGAATTTAAGCTATCCATTAATTGGTAGAAAATTCCACCTGCATACAAATGGCCTTGATATGTGCTAAAAGAAAAAATATCTCCTTCTCCACCCCAATTAAGTTGGTACCAGTTAACCCCATTCCAAGCGGACAAACCATCGTCGATAATTCCGGAAACATATAGATTACCAAATGCACTATAAATTGTCCTTACAGAGTTTGTTGAAACATAATCTAACGTATCCCAGGTATTATTCGACCATGTGGCAATACTATGACATGGTATTGAGCCAGCCTGGTGAAACTCTCCGCCAACTACCAATTCATTCTGAAAGGTATCCATGGCATCTACATAAGCTGAATTTTCATTGTCAGGGTCGTACAATCCTGTTTTCATCGGATGCCATTTCTTTCCATCCCATCGGGCTATATTTTTAACGGGATTATCGCCTGCTGTATTAAAAAAACCTCCAGCAATTAAGTCGCCATTATATTCATGCATGGCTTCTACTTCAGAGCCATTAATTCCATCTCCCAATGGCAGCCATCTGCCTATGGTATCCATTCTTGCAATGTGATTGACCTCCCGGTCTTTCTCTCCATAAAATCCGTACGCCATTTCAAAATGTCCTCCTGCGTACAATGCTCCTTTATATATGGCAAAGCAGCTGACATCATTGTCAAACGATCCTGCAACCACAAAAATATTGTCTTTTATATATCCCACAACTCCATTGTCCAAGGCTATATATACCCGACCGTTGAAATAGATCAGGGCATTAACTTCATCTTGCATAGTTGGTGCTTTATGCCAGTTTGACCCATCCCACGTGGCTAGATTCTGAACCGTTAAATTACCTGCCTGGTTAAACCTACCACCCACATACAATTGGTTATTGATGGAATCAACACACATCGCGAAGACTGCATTGTTGATACCTTCTCCCAAGGGTCGCCAGACCTGTGCGGACATTTTCTGAAAAATAAGAAGCTGTAGTAAACTGTAAAGTATTGTTTTCTTCATTCAGAATTTATTGAGATGACTAAGATAACAGATATACAAAGTGAAAAATTAATATGAAACTAAAGACTGAGATATCTGAGATTATTCCTTCACCACTTTCCCCTTCTGCAAAACATTTCCTCTTTCATCCCTAATATTTATCAGATACATTCCTTTTGGCAGAAATGAAATATCAATCGATCCATTATCTGAAAACTGCTGCTTCAACACAACCTGTCCGAACAGGTTTAAAATGGTGACGGTTGCATTATGGATGTTTAAAGCTTCAATATGCAGTTGATCGGTGGCGGGGTTGGGATAGATTGATACTTGTACAAATTCTATTGGCCCCATATTACCAGTTGCAACATCACAAGCAGTATCTGGAACATATTTCCAGAGATCGTTGAGAGTCTGGTCATCTAATAAATGATAATTTCCCGTTCCTCCAAACATCCATACATTGTTACTGCTCGAGTCATACCAGATAGTGCAACCAAAGCGTGTGTGAGGATAATTTTCTGGTGAACTTATTCCTTGCTTACCGTAATGGTAATGATAGAAATCATAAGATCCATCGAGCCATGACCATGTATTATTGTATGGATTATATTTCCATAATTCATTAGTGATACTAACACCACCTTTGGAAAGGGCATCACCTGCAAAGAACCAGAAAATGCCGTTCTTATCAACCCATCCTGTAGCTTGCTCCCGTGCACTTGCAGTATTACCGGGAGCACAATGATCTGTATAAATACCCTCATCCCCCCATATATCTGAGCCACCAATCCATGTCCATTCATTAGTTATGGAAGTATATTTCCAGAGATCGTTAAACATGATCACTTTAGGGTAAAGGGTATTGCCACCATATAAATAAAAATTACCTATAGAGTCAACCCAATGCAGTTGGTTGTTTTCTCTTGCTCCGGGTGTATTGAGTGAATCAGCTATTCCTTTAATCCCATAAATGCCTGGTTGGTCAATCTGAGAGCTGCCATTCATCCACGTCCATTGATTAGTTTTGATATCGTATTTCCATAGATCATTAAGATACTGACCGTTGGGTCCATCGCTGCCATGCCAGCCTCCGAAAAGCCAGAGATTACCTTCTTTATCTATCCAGTTGTCGGCTAAGAATCTGGACGAGGGTGCATTGGCTGTATCAGGAACTCCTTTCATCCCATAGGTACCCACATCATTTATTAGATTAGTGCCGCTTACCCACGTCCAGATTTTTGTTTGTATGTCATATTTCCAGAGATCGTTCACCGGAGCATAATAAACACTGGAAAACGTTCCACCAAATAACCAAAAGTTCCCATCATTGTCTACCCAAGTGCAACTCCCATAACGACCACCCGGGTAGGTCAAATTATCTCCGCTTCCCTTTGTTCCATAGATAACTGTTGCTCCTAGCCAACTATTTCCTCCTACCCACGTCCAAGTATTTGTATTAATATCATAACTCATAAATGCATCATTCGACTGCCATCCGAATTGCGGATTACCTACAGCTCCGCCCCCTAATAGATATAATAATCTGTCTTTCCCAATCCATGACATAGGTGCGTAGACCTTTGGAGGAGTGTTCGCAGAATCAGGAACATCTTTTACTCCATAGCTATTAAAGGTTTGATCTGTATTTCCATAAGTTGAATCTCCCTTCATCCAGGTCCATTGTCCGGATTGAGCCTTAGTAATAGCTATCATTCCATTTAGAAAAAAAGCAAATAAAAATATTAACCTTGCCCACTTATTCATGAAGTCATTTTATATTATAGTTATTTATATATTCTTACAGACCTAATGCAGGGCTGAAGGTTTAATGGATCAAAGGTTTTATGTAATCAATTTATTCCTTCACCACTTTCCCTTTCTGCAAAACATTTCCTCTTTCATCCATAATGTTTACCAGGTAGATTCCTTTTGGCAGAGTTGAAATATCAATTGATGCGTTATCTGAAAACTGCTGCTGCAACACAACCTGACCTAACAAGTTTGAAATGGTGACGGTTGCATTGTGGATGCTTGATGCTTCAATATGTAATTGATCGGTGGCAGGGTTGGGGTAGAACTTAATATTCTGATCAATTTTCATTGTCGAAATACCTGTAGATATGCAAGTCGTGTCTGGAATATATTCCCATAAATCTGCTTCAGTAAAGCTATATACTCCCCAATTGCCACCATAGAACCAGAGATTGTTATTTATATCCATCCACCCAACTGCACCCATTCTCCCCCGGGGATCATTACTTGGGTCTGGGACACCTAATTCTCCGTATACACCTTCAAAATGTGAATCATCTCCCCATATTCTTGACCATTGATTTGAAGGAATATTATATATCCATAAATCCCGGCCTGTAACTGCTCTGGAATTAGCTTCATTCACATAACCTGAAAAAATATATACATTGTCTTTTTGTTTCAGACACACTGCCTCATTGCGGGTTGTAGGATAATTATTACTGTCGTAAACACAGTAAGACCCGAAATTACCTATTACACTCCTTTGTTGTTCTCCATTCATCCATGTCCATTGGCCGGTAGCTGTTGTATATTTCCACACGTCACCCAATGTATATTCATTTAATATGCCATTTGTTCCGCTGTAGAGATAAAAATTGCCGGTATCATCTGCCCAACTGCAAGTGCAAGCACGGGCAGAGGGAATATTAGCTTCGTCGGGAATTAACTTTGTTCCCGCATGGCCTACTGCATCCAGAGAATCGGTGCCTCCCATCCACGTCCATTGGTTAATAAGAGGATCATACTTCCACAAGTCATTATAAAATTTATCACCATAGCAATAACAATATCCTCCGAACAACCATAGGTTATCATTTTCATCAATCCAGGAGGCGCTTTCCATTCTCGGCGGCGGAAGATTTGCCGAGTCAGCTAACCCTTTTATTCCATAGTTGCCAGAGTATACTCCCGTGGTATTGGGCCCTTTGACCCAGGTCCAAATGTTTTTCCTGACATCATATTTCCACAGGTCATTATAGTTGCCCCAATACTGATTATATCCACCGAAGAGCCAGATGGTTCCCTGGTGATCCTTCCAAATCGATTCTCCGGTTCTGCTTCCGGGATAATTATTAGTATCCGGCACTCCCCGGATGCCATATATCCCTACCGAATTTAGATATTGAGAAGCTCTCACCAGCATCCAATTGTTTGATTTGGTATTAAACCTCCAGATATTATCATAATATTGAGCGCGCTGCTGAGCATACTTTAGACCTCCAAGCATATAAAAGTATCCGCTGTCATCTGCCCAGCTGCCGGCAAGATATGCTGAATAGGGATGGCAATTGGCAGTCTCGACTCCAACTTGACCAGCTTCCCAGCCGTGGTTATAGGTGGTGTCACCCTTCATCCATATCCATTGTCCGGATTGAGCCTTAGTAATAGCTATCGTTCCATTTAGAAAAAAAGCAAATAGAAATATTAACCTTGCCCACTTATTCATGAAGTCATTTTACGTTATAATTATTATATATTCTTACAGACCTAATGAACGGCTGAAGGTTTAATTGATTGAATGTTATACGCGATCAATTCACTCCTTCACCACTTTTCCTTGCTGCTTAACATCTCCTTTTTCATCCGTAATATTTACCAGGTACATTCCTTTTGGCAGAAATGAAATATGAATTGATGCGTTATCTGAAAACTCCTGCTGCAACACAACCTGACCGAACAGGTTTAAAATGGTGATGGCTGCATTGTGGATGTTTAAAGCTTCAATATGCAGTTGATCGGTGGCAGGATTGGGATAGATCTTAAGATCAGGCTTTGAAATTGGATTTATAGCAGTAACTGTAGAATCAATGGTTACACTCACATCATCTATATAATAATAACTATAGTCTACCCAAAAGGAATCTTTAACTGCCATTGTATCTGTCATTGCATCATTACGGAAATTACCAATGGTAATATATTGCTCCCCACCTTGGGCAATGAAGGATCCACTAATTTTCATCCAATCCGTTTCAGACTTCAAAAAATTACTTTGATTATTTTCTATTTGCGGAACATATGGCAGGTAAAAAAGATTATCTGAAGCAATGGGAAATTTTGAGAAACAAACCCCAATTTGATTAATTGCATAAGGACTTCCTTCTGCTAAGCTTACAAAAAAATCTACTTTATAATACTTTCCATTTTGCAGACTATCCAATAATTTCGTTTGAATATATTCCCTTAAATCAATGAAAGTATGACCAATAATTCCCGCATATGCTATACCCGTATGTGCATTTTGTATTCCATAATAGTTATTAGGAACATTCATAGCACATGAATTAAGATAGTCCGGACTATAATGAGTAGGATTAATCCAACCTTTTGCAAACTCTATCGGTCCTCCATATAATGGACATTGGACTGTATCCTCAAAGCCTGGATTAGGTACAAGATTTTGAGATATGCCAACATTAAATGAATGTATGGCAATGAAAAAGAATAGAATTTTTTTAAGCATAAATCCTGGCCTTAATTAGAAATAAATCACTTCATCAGAGCATTTAAATTATTCCCTCACCACTTTTCCTGTCTTCAAAACATTTCCTTTCTCATCTATAATATTTACCAGGTACATTCCTTTTGACAGAGTTGAAATATCAATCGATGCATTATTGGAAAACTCCTGCTTCAACATAACCTGACCGAACAGGTTTAAAATGGTGACGGTTGCATTGTGGATGTTGGGTGCTTCAATATGCAGTTGATCGGTGGCGGGGTTGGGAAATATTGAAATTTGTTTTTTGTTTTTAATATCTGTAAATCCCGTGAAATTTGCAAGCATTGCAATTCGATTGATTGGATTATTTGCAATCGTTTCAAAATACCCTCCAGCAATTAATTCATCATTAAAAAAGGACATGCAAAGCGGCCCTGAGTCATAAATTGTGAACCCTAGGTTTACCCATGTATCTCCATTCCAGAACGTAATCCTATTTGCAATGCATTTTCCATCACCGGATTCGCCAAAGTCACCACAAGCGTAAAATCCTTTACCTTTTGTAATAAGATAATTTACTTGACCGCAAAGGCCCGGCATTGCATTCCATTTGCCTTCACTCCATCTTGCAATTCCATCTGCAGTATCACCTCCTGCCATATTAAAAAAGCCGCCTGTTATTAAATCATCACCATACACAGTTAAAGCAAGTACATTACCAGAGTAGATCGTACCGGCAATGGCAGTTCCACTTCCGAAGCCTTGCCACACTTTTCCATCCCACGCAGCGATATTGTTCACTTCTTTTCCATCTGCATATTTAAACAAGCCCCCGGCTATGAGCTGATCATTATACACACAGAGCGCATCAACATGTCCCGGAGTTAAAGCGCTTAACCCTCCACCAAGTGTTTCCCATTTCCTTCCCGTCCATTTTTTTAAATACCCTCCAAAATTTCCACCTGCATAGAGTGTATCATGGTAAAACTGCATGCAAAGAACTTCATCACCTAAGCCTGGCAGTCCTGTTCCTTCGATATAGGTATTTTCTTTCATGGCCGCAACAATACCACCTGTTGCGTAATAGATAGTATCATGCTTTGCTAATAATGCTGCAACCGGACTTCCTAAATAAGCATTAGGTTTTTCAGTTGAAATCCAGCTAGTGCCATTCCAAATTCCCATCATTCGAGATACCTTATCACCTGCATAGTAAAAATCACCACCTACATACAACCATT